>CALILB010000290.1 GCA_938016625.1 uncultured bacterium
CCCCATACGCCCCCACACCCGCCGCCAGAAACATGTAGCCCAGCTGCGAGACCGTCGAGTAGGCCAGTACCTTCTTGATGTCGGTCTGCGCCAGACCGATCGTCGCCGCAAAGATCGCCGTCAAACAACCCACCACTGCCACCAGGGTCGACACCCCGTCGGTCAGCTGGTAGATCACGTTCGACCGCGCCACCATGTACACACCCGCGGTCACCATCGTCGCCGCGTGGATCAGCGCTGAGACCGGGGTCGGACCCGCCATCGCGTCCGGCAACCAGACATAGAGCGGGATCTGGGCGCTCTTGCCCACCGCACCGATAAACAGACACAGACCCACAAAGCCCGCCAACGACAGACCCAGCAGATAGGGCTCTTGCATCACGTGCGGATCGGCCGCGATGGTCGTGAAGATCTCGCGGAAGTTGAGCGTGCCAAAGGTCGTGGCCAGGGCGAAGAGTCCAATAAGAAAGCCCGCATCCCCGATCCGGTTGACGATAAAGGCCTTGCGACCCGCATAGGGCGGAAACTTCTCCTCGAACCAGAAACCGATCAGCAGGTACGAGCACAACCCCACACCTTCCCAGCCGACAAACATCACCAGGAAGTTGTTGCCCAGGATCAGCAGCAACATCGCACCCATAAACAGGTTCAAGTAGGTGAAGTAGCGCTGGTAGCCCGGATCCTCCGCCATGTAGCCGATCGAGTAGACGTGGATCCAGAAACCCACAAAGGTCACCACGAAGAGCATTACCGCCGACAGCGGGTCGAGGAGGAAACCGAGTTCGATGCTCAGATCGGACCAGCTGCCGTCGGACATCTGCAGCGCGCCGGCCGGGATCCAGAGGTAGAGGTTCTGCTCGAAGGGCGCGTGCTGGGCGTACTCGCCACTCCCCATATAGCTCGGGATGACCATGAAGATACCGAGAAAGGCCGCAATACCCACCGAGCCGCAGGCGATCCACGACACCGCCTTGTTGGAGATGCGATTCCGCAGCAAAACGCCGTTGAGCAGCACTCCCACAAAGGGAAGAATCGGCACCAACCAGAGTAGCTCTTTCATCGGCTAACCCTTGAGCTCCGCCGCCTGATCCAACTCCGTCGTGTGTCGCAGCCGGTAGAGGGCCACCAGGATCCCCAAACCGACCGCCGCCTCACCGGCGGCCACGGCAATGGTGAATACCGCGAAGATCTGACCGGTCAGATCCGACAGTTGATAGGAGAAGGCGATGAAGTTGAGATTCACCGAGTTGAGGACCAGCTCGATGGACATGAGGACAATGATCATGTTCCGTCGAATCAGGATCCCCACCAGTCCGGTGGTGAAGAGCAGGAAGCTCAACACCAGGTAGTGGACTGTCGTGATCTCCAACATCGATTCCCTCCGTGGGCCGTCCCCGACCTCAGGTCTCTCTACCCAGAACCACCGCTCCGATCATCGCCACCAGCAAAAACACAGAGGCGATCTCGAAGGGTAGAAGGAACTCGCGATAGAGCTGCCAAGCGATGGCCTGGGAATTGCCCACCACCTCTCCCTCGACGCTGACGAACTCCGCGGGCGACACCAGGGCCGGGCCAAAGGCGACACTCAAGAAGACATAACCAATCAGCGCCACCAGCAGCAGAGCCAGCATCACCGCCATCGGCGCGTGGTCGACAAACTTGGTGATCTCGCGCAACCGATGGAGGTTGACCAGCATGATTACGAATAGAAACAGCACCATGATGCCGCCGCCATAGACAAAGACCTGGACGACCGCCAGAAACTCCGCATGACGCAGAACAAAGAGCGCCGCCATGGAGAGAAAGGTCACCAGCAGCGAAAAAGCCGCGTACATGGGGTTGCGCAGACTCACCACCATCACCGCCGACACCAGGGCCAGAACAGCAAACAGATAGAAGAACAGCGCCGCGCCGTGGGTAGTCAGGAATTCCATTCAGGCAATTTCCTTGTCGGTGTACTCGGGACGAACCCGCCACTGCTGTAGCTCATCCATATCGACGTAGAGATTCTGCCAGCGCTCGTAGCTGGCCAGCTCGTAGGTCTTGCTCGTCAACCAGATCGACTTGGGGTCGGTGGGACAGGCCTCTTCGCACAGGCCGCAGAACATGCAGCGCTGGACGTCGATGTCGAACCGATCCAGCAGCTTTTCCTTCTTCTCGGTCTCCGGGTTTACCTCTTGGTGCCAATCGATGTAGATGATGTCGATGGGACAGTCGCGGGCACACAGCGTGCACTTGATGCAGCGGTCCTCGTCCAGGCGAAACATTCCCCGGAAGCGGTGCGCCGGTTCCATTCGCACCTCCGGATACTGGACCGTCGCCTTCTTCTTCCAGATGTGACGAAAGGTGATGCCCAGACCCGCAAACAGGTCCAGCAGCATGATCTTGTCCAGAAACTGTTTGACCTTGGCCATATCTCTAAAGGACCTTTACCAGACCGGTGAGCATGATCGCCGCCAGGGCCATGGGAAGCATCCACTTCCACCCCAGCGTCATGAGCTGGTCGAACCGGTAGCGGGGAAAGGTCCCCCGGAACCAGATATAGACAAATAGAAAGGCGAGCAGCTTGACGAAGAACCAGATAAAACCCGCCAGCCCCGCCGGCAGGAAGGAGAGCGACAGAAAGCCGGCCCACGACTGGTTGGCAAAGGGCGGCAGCCAACCACCGAGAAACAGCGTCACCGCCACGGCGGAGATGACGATCATGTTGGCGTACTCACCCAAAAAGAAGAGCGCGAACCGCATACCGCTGTACTCGGTGTGGAAGCCCGCCACGAGCTCCGACTCGGCCTCGGGGAGATCGAACGGATTGCGATTGGACTCCGCCACACCGGCGACAAAGTAGACAAAGAAGGCGGCCAGACCGAGGCCCCAGTAATTGAACACGTACCAGACGTGCTGGTCGTGCTGCGCCTGGACAATGCCGTTGAGCGACATGGTGCCGGCCATCATCAGCGGCACCACTAGCGAGAGACCCTGCGGCACCTCGTAGGAGATCATCTGCGCCGCCGAGCGCAGACCGCCGAGCAGCGAGAACTTGTTGTTCGATCCCCACCCACCAAGAATGAGACCGTAGACGCCGATGGTGGCCATGGCCAGCACGAAGAGCAGGGCCACGTTGACGTCGGCGATGTGCCAGCCCATGCCACCGGTGACGTCGGACGGTGGGCCAAAAGGAATCACCGCCAGGATGACGAGAGCCGGTCCGACCACCAGACAGGGACCCAGCACAAAGGCCCATTTGATCGCCTGCTGGGGAACGATGTCCTCTTTGACCAGCAGCTTGGCCACATCCGCGATCGGCTGAAACAGCCCCCAGGGACCCACCCTGTTGGGACCGACCCGAGCCTGGATAAAGCCGAGGATCTTTCTCTCCGCCAGCGTCAGGTAGGCAATCAGGGTGAGGACGACGACGAGCGCCGCCGCAATCTTGAGCAGGGGTGAGACGGCGTAATAGAAGAGGGTGGCACCCACCACGTCTTCAATCCCCTCGAGGAGTCTCGGCATCAGCGGTCGATCTCCCCGAGCACGATGTCCGTGGTGCCGATGACCGCCACCAGATCCGCCACCAACTGACCCTTTACCATTTCCGGCAGCGCCTGCAGATTGAAGAACGAGGGTGGCCGTACCCGACAGCGAAAGGGATTGGGCGAGCCGTCACCCACGATGTAGAAGCCGATCTCACCCTTGGGTCCTTCGATCCCAAAGTAGACCTCGCTCTCCTTGGCCGCCTTAAGCACCCGGGGTCGCTTGGCCATGATCGGGCCTGCGGGCAGCTTGTCGAGACACTGGGCGACGATGCGTGTCGATTGCCGCATCTCCTCCATCCGCACCAGGTAGCGGTCGTAGGTGTCGCAGTTGTAGAAGACCGGAACCTCGAAGTCGACTTCGTCATAGGCCTCGTAGGGCAGGGCCTTGCGCAGATCCCACTGGATGCCGCTGCCCCGGAGCATGGGTCCGGTGACCCCATAGGCCATGGCCACTTCCGGCGGCAACATACCGACACCGACCGTCCTCTTCTTCCAGATGCGGTTCTCGGTGAGCAGCCCTTCGTAGACCTCGATCTTCGACGGAAAGTCGTCGATGAACTCGGCACAGCGCTCGATCCACCCGACCGTCAGATCGTAGGGCTGCCCGCCCGGACGCATGCAGTTGAGAGTCAGCCGGGCGCCGCAGTACTCCTCGAACAGATCGAGGATGATCTCGCGCTCGCGAAAGGTGTAGAAGAACGGCGTCATGGCGCCGATGTCGATGGCGTGGGTGGCCAGCCAGAGCAGATGGCTCGAGAGGCGTTGGAGCTCGGCCAAGAGTGTGCGTATGTAACGTGCCCGAGGTGGCACGACGATTCCCGTGAGTTTTTCCACCGCTCCCACATAGGCCAGATTGTTGGTGGCCGCCGCCACGTAGTCCATGCGGTCGGTGTGGGGGACGTTCTGGAAGTAGGGGTGGAGCTCGAACAGTTTCTCGGTGCCGCGATGGAGATAGCCGATGATCGGATAGGTGTCGACGATCCGCTCACCGTCGATCCTGACCTTGAGTCTCAAGACCCCATGGGTTGCCGGGTGTTGGGGCCCGAAGTTGAGCTCCATCTCCTCGAGACCAAAGAGGGTCTCGGGACCGGCGGCGGGTGTGTTGGGATCGGTCATTCGTCGTCCGGTT
>CALILB010000291.1 GCA_938016625.1 uncultured bacterium
CCTCGTCCACCCAGAGCACCTTCTCCCAATTCTCGCCCCCATCCGTGGTCTTGAAGAGCCCGCGCTCCTCGTTGGCGTCCCACAGATGTCCCGTGGCACAGACATAGACCGTGTCGGTGTCATCGGAGTCGATGACGATGCGGGCAATCCGCTCCGAGTCTTCCAACCCGATCAGCTTCCAATTGTCTCCACCGTTGGTCGATTTGTAGAGCCCGGTGCCGACCGAAACACTGTTCCGGCTCCAGGTTTCACCGGTGCCCACCCAGACGACCTCCGGATTCCCGGGGTCGATGGCGATGGCACCTATGGACTGAGTGTGTTTGTCGAACACGGGGTCCCAGGTGATGCCCCCGTCCTTGCTCTTCCAAACTCCACCGGTCGCCGCACCGACATAGATGGTCAGTGGATCCTCGGCGACCGCATCGATCGCCGCGATCCGTCCACTCATCACCGCCGGTCCGATCGACCGGGCACGCACTCCGCCAAATGTGTTGGAGTCGATTTTGACCTGTGCCGCCAGTGAGCCCGCCGTGACAATCACGGTGGCCAGAGCAACCAGGGCAAGCCTCTTTTTGGACATGACTTCCCTCCTTGAAGACGGTCCTCGCCCTCTTGAATCTACTCGTCTGGCGTTACGACTTCGGGCATGGCAAACAAGTCCGAGCTCACCTCACCATCGAGCTCGATGGTGTCGATGGTGATCACCTGCCCACTTGGCGCCCCCTTTGGCTTGCTCTCGATCGAATGGGGGAACATCAAACCCTTGACCTCTTTGTAGTCGCTGAGAATGGTCTCGAACTCGACCTCGTTCCCCTGCACCTCGGTCTTACCCTCCTGCTTGATGGAGATGAAGTACTCGCTGTCGAGAAAGTGGTAGCGGACATCACCGTTGGCCAGGTCGACTTTGAGCTTGTAGGCCTCGGTGCCCTCGGTCTCCTCCATCCCCACCAGCTCCACCTGATGACCTTTGTCCTTCCAGTCCACCAATGGACCGTCGAAGTCGGCCTGCTCCTTCATGTTCTTGGCCTGATCGTCGGCCATCTCTTCGGGATCGTTCTTGCCCAGAAAGGGCATCACCATCCAGGCGACCTCGCCGTCATAGGCCTGGACACCGGTCATCCCCTGCATGGTGAACTCCAGGCGGGCCATCATCGGTCGCAAGAAAGTCATGGTGAAGGGTGCTTCCATCCCCTGCCCCATGGTCATGTTGCCCTTGAAGACCGCAGATTTGACAGCCTTGAGGTTGTCGACCCCTCCCAGAGCTTCGTAGTGCTTGGCCAGGACGTCGTCCAGAGTCATGTCCTGGGCTGTGAGCGGGAGACCCAACAAGGCCCCGGCGAGAATCAATAAAAGTGCTTTTCTAGCCATAGTGTGAGCTTCCTCCTTTTGAGGGTCTGAATGCAGATCAGCAGAATGGACTTGTGCTGTTCAGGCACAGCCCCGCACTCTTGGTACGGGCCACCGCGCGAGAGGTTATAGTCTACCAACTATGAGTCCCAAGTCGTCTTATTTCAGCCCCGCCGTCTTCAAGTTTCTTCGTGAACTGCGAGAGAACAACAACCGCGAGTGGTTCACCGCCAACAAGGACCGCTACATAGACGTTATCCGCGAACCGGCGCAACGGTTCATCAGCGATTTTGGACCCCGTTTGAACAAGATCAGCCCTCACTTCCGAGCCGATCCACGACCGAATGGGGGGTCTCTCTTCCGCATCCATCGCGACGTTCGGTTCTCCAAAGACAAGAGCCCCTACAAGATCTACACCGGCATCCAATTTCGCCACAAGCAGGGCAAGGACGTCCATGCGCCGGGCTTCTATCTCCACTTGGAGCCGGACGAGTGCTTTGCCGGGCTGGGGATTTACCACCCCGACGGCGCCGCCCTGGCCCAGATCCGCCAGGCGCTGGCCGGCGACCCCGCACGCTGGAAGCGGGCGAGGGACGGCAAACGGTTCCGCGAGCACTTCGAGCAGGGCGGGGAGTCGCTCAAACGGGCGCCAAAGGGCTACGACCCAGACCATCCACTGATCGAGGACCTCAAGCGCAAGGACTTCGTCGCCTTTGCCAAGCTCAGCCAGAAGCAGATCACCGCCCCCGACTTCATGGACCGTTATGCCGAGATGTGCAAGGCGGGCTCGGGGTACATCAAGTTTCTGTGTGGGGCGGTAGGGGTGCCGTTCTAGGACCCCGGCTCACATATCATTGGAGGAATCTTCGATGAGTCCAGTCCAACACGCACCCGGCACCTTCTGCTGGGCCGAGCTGTCGACCACCGACGCTGCCGGCGCCAAGAAGTTCTACACCGAGCTCATGGGATGGCAGACCCATGACGACGACATCCCGGGAGGCGGCACCTACACCATGATCATCCATCAGGAGGGCAACGTGGGCGCCCTTTACGATATGCCCGAGGAGATGCGCTCCCAAAATGTGCCCCCCAACTGGCTGCTCTATGTCACCGTCGAGGATGCCGAGGCGACGGCGCAGAAGGCCGCCGAGCTCGGCGGCACCGTGATCAAGGACGCCTTCGATGTCTTCGACATCGGTTCGATGGCCGTTCTCCAGGATCCCACCGGTGCCACGTTTGCCATCTGGCAGCCAAAGAAGCACACCGGCACCGACCACGTCGACGGCAAGCCGGGAACGGTCTGCTGGTGCGAGCTGGCGAGCAATGACGCAGCGGTGGCCACCGAGTTCTACTCGCAGCTTTTTGGCTGGCAGCCGACCGAGAAGGAGATGGGAGAGATCGGCAAGTACACCATCTTCATGAACGGCGAGGCCAACGCGGCCGGCATGCTGCAGATGACGGACGAGTGGGGAGACATCCCATCACACTGGATGGCCTACTTTGCGGTCGACGACTGCGACGCCAGAGCCGACCAGGCCGGCGAACTGGGGGGCAAGGTGTGCGTGCCACCCACCGACATTCCCGACATCGGGCGCTTCTCGGTGGTCAACGACCCGCAGGGTGCGGTCTTCTCGATCATCAAGCTCGGCTGAACGATGATGCGATTTGTCCGCGTCATGGGTCTTGCGGTCTTATCTCTCGCGCCGGTTCTCTACCCTGTCGCCGCTGCGGAAAAGGCCGACCCGAATCCGCCCGCCGAGGGTTTCGACCTGGCGGGCTCGGACCCGCGAGCCATCGCTCTCGCCGACCGGGTCATGGCACGGATGGGTGGACGCCGGGCCTGGGATGAGACGCGGTACATCCGCTGGAGTTTCTTCGGCCGGCGGCACCATGTCTGGGACAAGTACACGGGCAACATCCGTGTGGAAGGGGTGGATCGGGAGACCGAGATCCCCTATCTCATCTTGATGAATATCTACACCAAGGAGGGGCGGGCCTGGGAGTCGGGCGAGGAGGTCACCGACCCGGGGCGACTGGCGGAGCTCCTCGACCGGGGTGAGGCGGTCTGGATCAACGACAGCTACTGGCTGGTCATGCCCTACAAGCTCAAAGACTCCGGGGTGACACTCGAGTACCTGGGTGAGGCCGCGATGGAAGACGGCCGGCCGGCCGAGGTGCTACGGCTGACCTTCAAAGGCGTGGGGCGCACGCCGGATAACAAATACCACGTCTGGGTGGCCCGGGACACCGATCTGGTCGAGCAATGGGCCTACTATCGCAACTTCACCGACCCGGAGCCCGGCTTCACCGGCCCCTGGCGAAACTGGCAACAGTATGGACAGATCCTGCTGTCGGACAATCGGGGAGAGCGAGGCCACACTGATCTGGCGGTCTACGACGAACTGCCGGCGAGTGTCTTCGCCAGTCCCGAGCCGGTGGACTGGGCGAGCATTCCCTAGCGCTGAGGCTCTACTCGGCTAGCTCTGGATGCGCTCGGCGAGATAGGCCCTGCCCTTCTCCATCAGCGCCTCGAATCCCTTCTCGTCACCCGCGCGGACGACCGAGCGCAGGCGCTCGACCGCATGTAGAAGCGCCGACAGCGACTCGGTGCCGTAGTCGTTCAGATTCTGGATCTCGAAGTAGAGGCGCGGGCTCTCCTGTGCCACCTTGCTCGACACCGCCAGCTGGTCATCGAAGGTCGTGCTCGACAGCCGAGCGAGCTGGGGCACGGCTTCTCCACTCTCGGCGAGCGCGGTAAAGAAGGCGATGTTCAGAGCGTGGGACAGACCCAGGATGTAAGCCACCGCCCGGTCGTGGTGCTCGAGATCCATCTCCACCACCTCGGCCATGGTGGAACCGAAGAGCTCCCGAACTTGCCGGTTGGCCTCCTGGCTTCCCAGGTCGACCAGGATGACATGCCGGCCCGAGAGAAGCTCGGTATCCGGTCCGAACATCGGGTGGATCGATGCCACCTCGACCCCGGCAGCGGCCAGCTCGCTTAACGGCTGGCGGAGAGGAGACTTGAGCGACCCGATGTCGAAGACCACACCTTCGGGGCGGCGTTCGATCATCTCGCTCAGGATCTGCTGGGTGGCCCGCAGCCCGGCCGCCACCACAACGAGGTCGTGATCCAGGGGGGACTCGCGCCAGTCGGCCAGGTGGGGCAGGCCTTCGGCCGGCACTTCAGGGTCCGCCACCTCCACCTCGAAGCCCTGGAAGGCCAGAAAGCGTGTAAACCAGGCCCCCATCCGACCGGAGCCACCGATGACCAGGGCCCGGCGACCACCGCCCCCACCCTGGGCCGCCACCCGCTGACGCTCCTGGGCCGTGAGCGAGTATTCGATGAGCAGGCGCATCACCTGTTCGCCCACTTCGGTCGAGATCCCAAGCTCACCAGCGAGGGCTCGTGACCGTTCGATGACTTCCTTCTCCTGTGCAAAATCGCGCAACGAGAGCTCCCCGCGATCCTTCACCTGGCCAATAGACTCCGCCAACTCCT
>CALILB010000292.1 GCA_938016625.1 uncultured bacterium
CGGGGAGTGCTGTTCTCGAACCTCGCCCCGCTGGCACCCGAAGAGGCCGGCACAGCTCTCACCGCACTGTTGGCGAGCATCGACCTGTTCACTATCTGGTGCTTGGTTCTGTTTGCCATCGGCTACAGCATCGTTGGTCGCATCTCGAAGACCTCGGCCGGGGTGACCGTTGTCCTGCTGTGGATCGTCTATGTGGTTATCAAGGTCGGCATGATGTCGATCAGGGGCTAGTCCGGGGAGCGCCCGCGTCATCCACGCCGAGATAGAAGGAGACCTGACTTGAAACGCGCCATCATCGTGACAGCGATCGTAGCCGTCTTGGGCGCTATCGTCTTCTTCAGCATCCGCGCCGGTGATCGCAAAAAGGCGAGTCGCGTCTATCTGGAGGAGGTCGAGCGCCAGGACATCTCCCGCCTGGTCAAGGCCAGCGGTGAGATCGATCCCCGGGTCAAGGTCAACCTCTCGGCGCATGTGATCGCCCGCATCGAGAAGCTCTTTGTCGAGGAGGGGGACAGCATCGAGGCCGGCGATCCCGTCCTCGAGCTGGAAAAGGAGGCGTTTGTGGCCATCCGCGATCGGGCGGTCGCCGAGCTGTCGATCGCCCGATCTCGGCTGCGCCAGGCCGAGATCGAGCTCGAGGACAACGACCTCAAGCTGCGACGGATGCAGCGGCTCGCGGACGAGATGGTCATCTCGAGCGAACAGCTCGAATCCTCCCAGCTCCAACACAAGTCGGCCGAGCTCAAGCTGGAGCAGGGCCGGGAGGCCGTCATCCAGGCCCAGGCCTCGCTCGACAAAGCCAAGGACGACCTGTCCAAGACCACGATCTTCGCGCCGCTTTCGGGTCGGGTGATCGAGCTCCGAGCCGAAGAGGGTGAGGTCGTTGTCTCCGGGACGATGAACAACCCGGCCTCGGTCATCGGCATCATCGCCGATCTCTCCGAGATTCTGGCGGTGGTGGATGTAGACGAGACCGAAGTCGCCTTCCTGGAGCTCGGGCAGATGGTCGAGCTCGAGGTGGATGCGCTCCCCGACAAGACCTACACCGGTCGGGTGGTGGAGATCGGCAGCTCCGGCTTTCAACGCAACCGGCAGCCCGATGTCACCTTTTTCGGGGTCAAGATCCTGTTGGACGAGCCGGAGGAGGTGTTGCGACCGGGGATGTCGGTTCGGGCGCGGATCAACACCGCCGAGAAGGCCGACGTAATGGTGGCGCCGATCCAGGCCGTGGTCGACCGGCCTCCGCTGGCCGAAGAGAGCGACGCAGAGGAAGAGGAGGACAAGGGGGTGGGAGAGCAAGACGAGATCCGCGTCGTCTTTGTCATCGACGAGGAGGTGGCGCGTCAACGAGCGGTCGAGATCGGTCTGTCCGACGAGACCCATGTCGAGATCGTCAGCGGTCTGGAGGTTGGGGAAAAGGTGGTGACCGGCCCTTACCGCTCGCTCAAGGATCTCGACGACGGTGATCCGATCAAGGTGCGCGAGCAGGGCAGCGACGAGGAAGAGGATTGATGGCGCTCATCGAGCTCCATAGCGTCCACAAAACCTACGAGATGGGTAGCGAGGTCGTACGGGCGTTGGATGGGGTGAGTCTGGAGGTGGAGCAGGGGGAGTATCTGGCGGTCATGGGCCCCTCAGGGAGCGGCAAGTCGACCCTGATGAACGTCGTCGGTTGTCTCGACCGGCCCTCGTCCGGCACCTATGTGCTCAATGGTGAGCCGGTACAGGATTTCGACGATCAAGAGTTGGCATCCGTGCGCAACCGCGAGATCGGTTTTGTCTTCCAGACTTTCAATCTGCTCAGCCGCACCGACGCCCTTCACAACGTCGAGCTGCCGTTGATCTACTCCGGGCTGGCGCGCAGAGAGCGTCGCGAGCAGGCCGCAAGAGCTCTCGAACAGGTGGGTCTGGGCGATCGCATGCATCATCAGCCGAGCGAGCTTTCCGGGGGCCAGCGGCAGCGGGTGGCCATCGCCCGCGCCCTGGTCAACAACCCCTCGATCCTGCTGGCCGACGAGCCGACCGGCAACCTGGATTCCTCGACCTCGGCGGAGATCCTGGAGCTCTTCGACCAGCTCCAGGAGGCGGGCAATACGGTCATCCTGGTCACCCACGAGGAGGACATCGCCGATCACACCCGCCGACAGGTCCGGCTGATGGACGGAAGAGTCGTCTCCGATCACACGACCGCCACGGTGGCTGGAGGGTAGTCCATGGTCGTGCTGGAGAACTTCCGTATCGCCTTTCGCGCCCTCTGGGCCAACAAGATGCGGTCGATCCTCACCACCCTCGGCATCATCATCGGTGTGGCCGCGGTGATCGGTGTGGTTTCTATCGTCCAGGGTCTCCAGCACCAGATTACACAGCAGTTGCAGGGTGTGGGCGCCACCTATGTCATGGTGCTGCCCGATCAGAGCCGCAATCAGGGGCCGGGGGTGGTGGTGCGACAGGTCAAGCTCACCTGGGAGGACGGACAGGCCATCCGGGAGCGAATCTCGGGGATCGAGCTGATCACCCCTCTCATCGCCGCCACCGACCAGGTGGTCAAGTACCGCGACCGGCGCCACCAGACTCTCGTGCTGGGTGTCAACCAGGACTGGCCCGAGGTGAGCAACCACGCGGTTGAGAACGGGCGTTTCTTCTCCAGCCTCGATCTCGAGCATCGACGACGTGTCGCTGTCGTCGGCCTGCGAGTGGTCGAGGAGCTCCGTCTCGGGGATCGTCCGGTGGGCAAGGAGATCTATGTCGGTAGCCTACCGGCGACCGTCATCGGTGTCATGGAGCGGGTGGGGACATCGTTGGGTACCGATGTGGACGACCTGGTATTCATTCCGTTCGACACATCGCTCGTGCTTTTTGGCCGGCAGGCCGCCGATCGGATCCAGCTCAGATTGCAGACCACCAGCGCGGAAGTCGTTGAGAGGGTGCGTGACGACATCGCCCAGCTGCTGCGGCAGCGGCACAACATCGCCGAAGGCCAGCCGGACGACTTTCAGATCCTCCTCCAGGACGAGATCCTGAGCACCGTCAACACCATCCTCGGCAGCGTGACGGCGGTGGTGGGCGCCGTGGTCGGTGTGGCGCTGCTGGTCGGTGGCATCGGCATCATGAACATCATGCTGGTGTCGGTGACCGAGCGCACCCGCGAGATCGGTATCCGCAAGTCGGTAGGGGCCCGCCGGCAGGACATCCTCGTCCAGTTCCTCATCGAGGCGGTGACCCTGTCCCTGATAGGAGGTCTTCTGGGGATCGCGGCCGGCTACGGTATCGGGGCGGTGGTGGCCGGCTTTCTCCCCGGGGACTGGCCACCGGCGCACGTACCCTGGTGGGCCATCGCCGTGGCCTTTGGCTTCTCCGCCATCGTCGGTACGTTTTTCGGCATCTATCCCGCCAGCAAGGCCTCGCGCCTCGACCCCATCGACGCCCTCAGATACGAATGAAGCGGCCG
>CALILB010000293.1 GCA_938016625.1 uncultured bacterium
CTACGAACGACGCAGAGCGCCATGACAGCGCCGCCGGTAAGTCTCTCCATCAGGAGTCACGAACTGCTGTATTAGCAGTGGGACTCGGGGGAAGGAGAAACACACACCGCCACGTCAGTCAGTGGCGCTCGCAGTTAGCGACGCGACCTGACGCATGACACTGGGAACGATCAACGTTCTCCTGCTCGAAGGCAGCCCTGGGCATGCCCGGCTGGTGCAGCGATGTCTCGAGACATCCGCGCCTGAGCCCTTCTCCGTCCAGTGGGTCGATCGCCTCACCCGAGGCCTGGATCAGCTTCGCCGCGAGGAGATCGACGTCATCTTGCTCGATCTCGCTCTTCCCGACGGTCGTGGTCTGGAGGGGCTCAGACGGGTGTGTGCAGAGGCCCCGGAAGCGGCCGTTGTCGTCCTCACCGGCCACGAAGATCCGGAGACCTCGCGTATAGTGCTGCGATCCGGAGCTCAGGACTGCCTGGTAAAGGGCCGTCTCGACTCGCAGACCCTCGCCAGCACGCTGCGCAATTCCCTGGTTCGCAAACACCTCGAGATGGCCATTCGGGAGAGCGAGGAGAGGTACGCCCTGGCCGTCGAGGGTACCAACGACGGGCTCTGGGACTGGCATGTGCCGGCCGATGAGATCTACTACTCGCCGCGATGGAAAGAGATGTTGGGCTACGAGGAGGAGGAGCTCAACGGCCGGCCGGACGAGTGGTTCGGGCGTGTCCATCCCGATGACATCGACAAACTGCGCAAAGAGATCAGCGCCCATCTGACCGGCGCCACGAATCACTTTGCGAGCGAGCACCGGCTTCGACACCGGGATGGCAGCTATCGCTGGGTGCTGAGCC
Source organism: uncultured bacterium (assembly GCA_938016625.1). GTDB lineage: Bacteria > Acidobacteriota > Thermoanaerobaculia > Multivoradales > JAHEKO01 > M0029. The sequence continues at coordinate 849 of CALILB010000293.1, forward strand.
GCGGCCGAGCCGTGGTGGACACATCGGGAGCGGCCTACCGGATGGCCGGATCCCTCACCGACATCCACTCGCGCAAAGCGACCGAGCAGCAGCTCCTTCATGATGCGATGCACGATGCCCTTACCGATCTACCCAACTGGGTGCTCTTCATGGATCGGCTGGGGATCGCCATCGCCCAGGCCAGGCGCTACAGGAACCGGACTTTTGGTGTGCTCTTTGTCGATCTGGACAGCTTCAAGTACATCAACGATACCCTCGGCCATACGATCGGTGACCGGATGCTGGTGGCCATCTCCCAGCGACTACGAGCGCTGCTGCGTCCCGGTGACACAGTGGCCAGGCTCGGCGGCGACGAATTCGCCGTGCTTGTCAATGTCCTGGAAGAGCCCAGTGATGCCACCCGTATCGCCGAGAGAATCCAGGAAGAGCTACAGCGACCCTTCGAGCTCGAAGGGCTCAAGGTCTCGACCAGCGCCAGTATCGGTATCGCGCTCGGCTCCACCGAGTACCGGCGCCCCGAAGAAGTGGTCCGGGACGCCGACACGGCCATGTACCGTGCCAAGTCCCTGGGCAAGGCGCGACACGCGATCTTCGACGAGGAGATGCACCGGCGCGCCGTGGAGCAGATCCGTCTGGAGACGGAGCTGCGACGGGCGGTGGAGCGCCAGGAGTTTCGTCTGCACTACCAGCCCATCGTCTCGCTCGGCAGCGGTGCCCTCGAAGGGTTCGAAGCCCTCATCCGGTGGCAACACCCGTCCAAAGGACTCATCTACCCCGGTGCGTTTTTGCCCGTTGCCGAAGAGACCGGCCTGATCGTTCCCATCGGCTGGCGCGTGCTGGAGGAGGCCTGTCGCCAGGTGGCCGGCTGGCATGACCGCTTTCCCAAAGACCGGCACATCTCGATGAACGTGAACCTCTCCCGCAAGCAATTTGCCCAGGGAGATCTGATCGGTCGAATCCGAGACATCTTGACCGACACCCGGGTCGATCCGCGGGTCTTGCGGCTGGAGGTAAGCGAGGGCTTGATCACTTCCAATTCCGAGTCGACGGTGGCCCGGCTCCGACAGCTCAAGGATCTGGGTGTCCGGCTCCACATCGACGACTTTGGCACCGGCAGCGCCTCGTTGAGCTATCTCCATCGTCTACCCACCGATACGATCAAGATCGACCGCTCGTTTGTCAGCCGTGTCGACGCCGAGAACGGCAGGGTGGGCATCATCCGTACCATCATCTCGCTGGCCCGCAGCCTCGGTATGGAGGTCACCGCCGAAGGGCTCGAGACCGCAAGCCAGCTGGCAAAGCTGCGGGAGCTGGAGTGTGAGTCCGGCCAGGGCTACTACTTCGCGAAGCCGCTGACCTCACGGGCGGCCGACGAGCTGATCGCCAGACACCCCCATTGGTAGTGCCCTCGGTTCCATCTTCGGGTATTGTTGCCCCGAGGAGGGAATCACATGAGACATAGGCTCGTAATCGGCCTTCTTTGTGGCGTGTTGTCCGTCTGCGGAACGGCCGCAACCTCGGCGCTCGAGTTTTCCGACTTCTTTACCGGTGCCACCATGCGGGTGGACCTCTATCACACCGGTGACGCCACGATGGAGTATGTGGCGATCGACCAGGTGCGTATCGAAGGCCCCTGGCCGGGAAGCCGGACCCAACTGGTCGACCACACCAATATGGGCAAGTACTTCTTCGAGGTCGTCGATCTGGCGACACAGCAGGTGATCTACTCCCGCGGGTTCGCGAGCATCTATGGTGAGTGGGAGACCACGGGTGAGGCCCGATCGGGGACCGTCCGTACGCTCCCCGAGGCGCTGCGCTTTCCGGAGCCGCTGGAGCCGGTCCAGGTGCGACTCCGCAAGCGGGCCCCCGACCAGTCCTTCAACGAGATCTGGTCGACGACCATCGATCCCGGATCGCGCTTTGTCCATCGTGCCCCGGTGTCGACCGCAGGTGTCTGGCCGGTCTTCGAGCACGGAGAGCCGGCGCGCAAGGTCGATCTCCTGATCCTTGGGGACGGCTACACCGCGAGTGAGATGGACAAGTTTCACCAGGATGCCAAGCGGGCGGCCGAGGAGCTGTTCTCGGTCGAGCCCTTTGCTTCGCACCGGCAATCCTTCAATGTGTGGGCGATCGATTCACCGGCCGCCGAGAGTGGTATCTCGCGCCCGCGATCGGGTCTGTTTCGAGACTCGCCGCTGGGAGCGAGCTACAACACGCTCGACTCCGAGCGCTATGTCCTCAGCCTGGATGACCGGGCCTGGCGCGATGTCGCCGCCG
>CALILB010000294.1 GCA_938016625.1 uncultured bacterium
GGCGGCTCCCCTTGAGGCCACACTCGTCGATCAGCCGACCCGCCGAGTCGTCCGCCGGGTTGCGGAAGATGGAGCCGACGTTGGGATCTCCGGATGGCAAGCTCCGACGACGCCTGCGGTTGAGCTCGTCGATCCTGGCCAGCGCGCTCTCCGCATCTCCCCGCTGTAGTTGAAAGACCGCCCGGGTGACCAGCGCACCGCTGCCCTGGAGCACCGTGCGACGGTATTCGGGCTCGAGCTGGGCACAGGTGAAGGTCCCGGGATTGCCGTCCTGCCCAATGACCGTGGCCTCCACCAGAATGTCCTTGATCTCGATGCCATAGCTGCCGGCGTTCATGTAGACCGCACCACCCACCGTCGAGGGAAAGCCGGCAAGAGTTTCCATGCCGGTTAGACCCTGCTTGGCCAGCCGGCGGGCCAGTGCCGCCAGCGACACGCCGGCACCCGCGACGACCCGTTCGCCGGTGATCTCCACCTCGGCAAGCTCGCCTCCGAGGTGGGCCACCACCCCATCCAAACCCTCATCGGGGAACAGCACGTTCGAGCCCAGACCGAGAAGAAAGAAATGGGAGCCCAGCTCACCGACGACCGTCAGCAGTTGCTGGAGTGCGGTCTCCGCGGTCACTTCGACCAGCACCTCCGCGGGACCACCGATGCGAAAGGTGCTGTGGGGAGCCAGGGGCTCGCCGGGCACGAGCGCCAGACCGCGGATGCCCTCCAGTCTGGCAATCAGGCTCGACATGGGTTCTGGTGGCAGCAGACGCCTTGGCTGGCAAGATTCGAGTGGGAGAATACGTCTTGTATTGGTGACTGCTGGAAACCGAATGGGATCCCCCGGTTCCCATCACGCGTGACAGAATCTAGTATACCCTCGTACCTCGGAGGCTCCGCCATGACGGAGCCTCATCTGATCAAGGAGCGACATCCATGGCAGACGCAAAAACCGAACGACTCAAGGCGATAGACAACGCCCTCAACCAGATCGAACGTCAATTCGGCAAGGGCTCGATCATGCGGATGGGCCAGAAGGACTTCGTGTCCATACCGGCCATCCCCACCGGCAGCTTGGCGGTGGACCACGCCATCGGGGTGGGGGGATTCCCCCACGGCCGGGTGGTCGAGGTCTATGGCCCGGAATCCTCGGGCAAAACCACCTTGGCGCTCTCGGTGGTAGGCCAAGCACAAAAACAGGGAGGGGTTGCTGCTTTTATCGACGCCGAGCATGCACTGGACCCCGAATACGCCCAGAAACTGGGTGTGGACATCGACAACCTGCTGGTCTCACAGCCCGACTTTGGTGAGCAGGCCCTGGAGATCGCCGAGATGCTGGTGCGGAGCAACGCCGTAGACGTGGTCGTCATCGACTCGGTTGCGGCCCTGGTGCCCCGGGCCGAGCTCGAAGGCGAGATGGGTGACTCGCACGTCGGCCTGCAGGCCCGGCTCATGTCACAGGCGCTGCGCAAGCTGACCGCTATCGTCGCCAAGTCGAAGACCTGTCTGGTCTTCATCAATCAGATACGAGAAAAGATCGGGGTGATGTTCGGCAGTCCCGAGACGACGACCGGTGGGCGGGCACTCAAGTTCTACTCGTCGGTTCGCATCGACATTCGCCGCATCGCCGCGCTCAAGGATGGCGATCAGGTGGTCGGCGCCCGCGCCAAGGTCAAGATAGTCAAGAACAAGGTGGCGGCGCCCTTTCGCATCGCCGAGTTCGACATCGACTACGGCGAAGGCATCTCCCGGGTCGGCGAGCTGGTCGACATGGGGGTCGAGTACAAGAAGGTGGCCAAGAGCGGTGCCTGGTACAACTATGGAGATGTTCGACTCGGTCAGGGACGGGAGAACGCCAAGCAGTTCCTTCGCGACAACCCCGATCTGGCCGACGAGCTCGAGCAGAGCTTGCGCCAGGAGCTGGGGCTCATCGTAGCCCAGCCGACCGAGGAGCCGGTGGAGGCCGAGGCCGGAAGCTGACCCGAGAACCGGAGAGCATTTGAACCGCTACGTTCTTGTCGTCCTGGCCACTCTGCTGGCCCTCCCATTGCCGCTGTGCGCCGCCACCCTCGAGGTGGAGCCTGCCGGGCCGATTGCACTCAGCGGCGGACCGGTTCGGCTAAAGCTCGCGATCAGCGATCTCGAGCAAGACGAAGAGCTCAAAACCCGGATCTTTGTCGACGGCCGTCTTGTCGACCAGCGCCATTTGGGCCCCGGTGAGCATGAGGTCACCGTCAAAGCGCCGAAGCTGCCCGCCGGTCGCCACGAGGTGAAGGTAGAAGGGGTGGGGACGACGGCGGAGCTCGAGATCCGTGTGATCCCGGGATGGCTCTCCATCGTCCCACCGCTGATCGCCATCGGTCTGGCACTGATCTTCAAGGACGTCTTGTTTTCACTGTTTGTGGGTGTCTATTCCGGTGCGCTCTTTCTCTACGCCTGGAACCCATTTACCGCCTTTGCGCGCTCGATCGACCACTTCATCGTTCCCTCGCTTGCCGATCCCAACAACGCCGCCATCATCGTCTTCTCCATGCTGTTGGGCGGCATGGTGGGCATCATCAGCAAGAGCGGTGGCACCCAGGGGATCGTCGACCGGCTGAGCCGCTTTGCCACCGACGCCCGGCGTGGCCAAATCGCCACCTGGACCTTGGGAGTGGTGATCTTCTTCGACGACTACGCCAATACACTGATCGTCGGCTCGACGATGCGGCCGATCACCGATCGACTCCGTATCAGCCGAGAGAAGCTGGCCTATATCGTCGACTCGACGGCGGCGCCGGTAGCCAGTGTGGCCCCCATCTCCACCTGGATCGGGTTCGAAGTGGGTCTCATTGCCGCCGCCTTTACCCAGCTCGACATCGGTACCGAGTACAACGCCTATGGCACTTTTCTGACCTCGATCCTCTATCGTTTCTACCCGCTATTTGCCCTGGTGCTCGGCTTTACCATCGCCTACACCCGGCGAGACTTCGGGCCCATGCTCAAGGCCGAACGGCGGGCCAGCCGCACCGGCGCGGTCATCGCCGAGGGTGATACCCCACTGGCCTTTGCCGCGGTCGAGAAACTGACTCCACCCGAGGGCGCCCCCAGAAGGGCCGGCAACGCTCTGCTGCCGATCTTGACCGTGGTGGTGGTGACCCTCTTGGGGCTCTACATCACCGGCTCGAGCGACCTGAACCGGGCCGATTTTGGCGGCACCTTCGATTGGCTACGAGAGGTTTTCTCGGCCTCCGATAGCTTTAGCGCCCTGCTCTGGGCCAGTCTTGCGGGAGTGGTGGTTGCCGCGCTGTTGGCGCTGTCGCAGAGAATCCTGACCATCCGTCAAACCGTGGAATCGATGGTCGAGGGTTTCCGCTCGATGCTTCTCGCCTTTCTCGTGCTCATCCTGGCCTGGTCGATCGGCGCGGTCTGCGAGGAGCTGCTGACCGCCGACTACGTGGTCAGCCTCACCGGCGGTGTCCTCGCACCCCAGTGGTTCCCCGCCTTGGTCTTCCTCGCCTCGGCGGCTATCTCGTTTGCCACCGGAGCCTCCTGGGGGACGATGGCCATCCTGATGCCGATCGTCATCCCCATCTCCCACGGTCTGTCGACCGCCGCCGGGTTTCAGGTGGGCAGCGATCCCTACACCCTGATCCTCGTCGGCACCATCTCATCGGTGCTGGCCGGGAGTGTCTGGGGCGATCACTGCTCCCCCATCTCGGACACGACCATCCTGTCGAGCATGGCCTCGGGATCCGACCATATCGCCCACGTCCGTACCCAGATACCATACGCTCTGGGGCTCGGGATCCTGGGCATGCTGCTGGGCGACATACCGACCGCCTTTGGCCTGAGCCCGTGGATCTCACTCGTAGTGGGTAGCATCGTCATCGTTCTCACCGTCCGGTTGGTGGGGCAAAAGGTCGACTCCCCCGCGGCTGGCTAGCCATCCACCACAGTCAACGACCATGAAGAGTTTCCGCCGGTTCTTCCTGTTGGCCTTTGGCCTCTCCCTGCTACCGTCACCGGCGGACGCCCAGGCACCCCCCTGTCGTCCCTGTGGCGGGATCAAGGTCGAAGATCCCGGGTCCCTGATCCCGGAGCTCGCCGCTGAGCCTCGCCTGGATGAAGAGGCGCGCTTCTATGTCGCCTGGGACGTGGCGCTCGACGGGTCCGCGCCCCTCGACGTCGCCACCGAGGTGGCCGCCACCGGCGCCACTCCCTGGCTACGCCTCGTCTTCGAGACACCCTCGCCTCTGACCGACAATCTGGAGCAGCTGGAGAGCGAGCTCGAGGCGGTGGCCCGCCTCGCCGCCGGTGGCGGCGAGAATCCACATTTTCAGGTGGTCTGGCGACCCGATGCCGAGTTGCCCGACATCGAGCGGATCCGCGAGTACGCCTTTCTCTTGAAGAGAGCGACGGTCGCGGTAGGAGGCGCCGCTCCAGAGGCCCGCGTCATCAGCCAACCGCTCCCCCCCGAAGTCGAGTTGCTGCGTGCCTTCTATGACGAGGAGACTGCCGCCTATCTCGATGGCATCGCATTGCGCACCAAGGAAGCCGAGACCCTGGCTCCGGTGATCGATCTGCTGGCCGAGCTCGACCCCGGCAAGCCGATCGTCATCGACGCCCTCCCCTTCCCCGCTCTCGCCGCCGATGCGGTGGCGGCCGCGGCGGCTTTTGCCGTCGCCGGGGCGGATCTGACCCTCTTCGAGCACGACGGGAGCTCGGTCCCCGACCTCGGACCGCTCAAGCTGCTGGCGCGAGAGTTCCAGGGCGACCTCTCGTACGATGTCTTTTCCTCACCCACCGGCAACGTCGAGGCCTGGTCCTTTGTCCGCGGTGAAGACCTGGGGCTGCGGGTCATCGTCAAGAAGAGCCCGGACAGCGAGACGGCGAAACTTCTCTTCTCCGATGCCCAGCTCAAGAGCCCGGAGCGTATCGACCCGGTCACCGGGGAGGCAGTAGATCTCTTCGGGGCTCTGCCGGGCAAGAGGGGCCTGGAGCTCGAGCTACTCGATCCCGACGCCGTGACCTTTCTTCGCTTTCAACGGCTGACCGCCTCCGAGCGCGAGGGCATCGAGGGTCTGGACGAACGGCTGACCGTCGTCTCCGAGCGACAGCTACCGGTCGAGGAGATCCTCCGCCGCCTGCAGGCCTTCGAGGATGCTCAACAACGCCGTCTTCACACCTACCGAGCACTCAATACCACCCATCTGCGCTTCCAGTTTGCCACCGAAGGTCTGGAGGTGACCTTCGAGGGGCCGATCTTCTTCCGCCAGGGGGAGGGCTTCGACTGGGCATGGGAGAAGGCGCTCATCAGCGGCCTCAAATGGAGGAGCAAGAAACTGCCAAAGCTGCCGCTGATCCAGCCCGAAAGAGCGGCCAGCCTACCGTTGGAGATTCTGTTCACGAATCAGTACTTCTACCGACTGCGGGGTACCGCCACCGTGGATGGCCGCGACTGCTGGGTGGTCGACTTTCGACCCAGGGTAGCGGACTCGGAGGATAACCTCTTCCGCGGCACCGTCTGGATCGATCGGCAGCACTTCTTCCGGGTGCGCTCGCGCGCGGTCCAACAGGGTCTCGAGGGCGAGGTCATCTCCAACGAGGAGACCCTCTACTACTCGTCGGTGGACGCGGCGGGCAACCTCACCGCCTGGGATCCACAGGGATTCTGGGTCCCCATGCGAGGTGTCAGCCAGCAGATCTGGTCGATCTTCAACACCGCCTTGGTAGTCGAAAGAGATACCCTTTTGAGCCAGATCGCCATCAACGATCCCGAGTTCGAGGACCGCCGCCAGGAGGTTCTGGCTTCGGAAACCACCATGGTCCGGGACACCCCGGCGGGCCTCCGATATTTGACCAAGGACAAGGACACCGGCCAGCGTGTGGTGGAGGAAAAATTCGACTCCGGCCGGCTGTTCCTCCTGGGAGGGGTCTTCTACGACCAATCGTTCGACTATCCCCTGCCGCTCGTGGGGGTCGACTATTTCGACCTCGATTTCAAGGAGACGGGCAGCCAGGTCAATGTCTTCTTCGGTGGTGTGATCCTGAACGCCAATTGGGCCGACCCCGAGCTTTTCGGCTCCCGCTTCGACGCCGGCGCCGACGTCTTCCTACTGGCGATTGCCGGTACCGACACCCTGTTCAGAGACGGCGTGGAGATCCCGGAGGAGGATGTCGAGATCCGCCCGGCGGAGATCGACTTCACGATCGGCCACCCGCTGGGCAGCTTTACAAAGGTCAACCTGACCTATCGTCTGGGCTACACCAGCTTTGGAAGAGCCGACGACACCGCCGAGGACTTCCTGCTGCCCGAGGACCACTTCACGAGCTCTATCGAGCTCGCTCTGAAATACAGTCGTCTGGGTTACCGCTTCGACCTTCGGGGCGAGTATTCGGATCGCTCCCGGTGGGAGCCGTGGGGGCTGCCCGGCAACCCGGACTACGATCCCGAGCAGAAGGACTTCGTCAGGTGGGGTGCCTCCTTTGCCAAGACCTTCCACCTGCGCAAATTCCGCAAGATCGGTATCCAGCTCGAGTATGTGGGCGGCAAAGATCTCGACCGCTTCAGCAAATACGAGTTCGGCTACTTCAGCGACATACGGGTCCACGGCTATCAGTCCAACAAGGTGCGAGCCGATGAGGCCGCGGCGTTCCACGCCAGCTATGGTTTCGAGATGGGTGAGGTCTTTCGCCTACAGCTGCTCGGCGACGCCGCCTGGGCGACCGATGAAACGGCGGGCTTCGATCGGGAGTTTCTAGGCGGTGTGGGTGTAGCCGGCAACCTCGTCGGACCCTGGAGGACCCTGGTGAGGCTCGACCTTGGAGTCGCGTTGGCGGGACCGGATGATGGGTTTACCGCTTTCCTGGCCTTCCTCAAACTGTTCAAATAGAGATCCAGGATGCCGAGCCAAGACGATTTCCCCGACGGGGAGCCCGTCGAGCTCCCCATCACCGACGTGCTGGACCTCCACAGCTTTCCTCCCCGTGAG
>CALILB010000295.1 GCA_938016625.1 uncultured bacterium
TGGATCAGGGCTCCCGGGAGATCGCTCGCTCCGATTCTCGTCAGTCTGGCGGCAATGCCATAAATGCTGAACTTATCGGAACCGGAGTGAAGGCTGAGCTTGTAGGGTCCCAATTCCCTGGCCAGGGCCGCGTGTCGGGTGAATTCTGCTGCAAAGGTGTCCAGATCGCCGATGTAGTCCACGCCCTTCTCAAAGCTGCCCACAAAACGTGGCGCCAGGCTGACAAAAGGAACCTCCAGCCGCCGTAGCTCGGTGGCTATGTAGAAGTGCTCGGCGAGGGAGGTGGGAGTATCGGTCTCATCCACCGACACCTCGAGCTCGAATGCTCGGTTCTCCATCCGGCTGGCGAGGTGTCTGTACATCCCGGCCGTGTGGGCGACGGCCCGCCCGTACTTGGCGCCCGCCCGCCAGAGCGCTTCCCGGTCGAAGGGAGCATCTGAGTACCGGCTTTCCAGGTCCTGCTGGGTGTCCTCGAGGTCTTGCCAATCCAGGGCCCTGACCTTCGACTCCAGCTCGGCTGCCGAAGCGGTGTGCGCCCCATCGTCCACGTGGTCGCTGGGGTCGATGGTAAAGAAGGTGTAGCTGGCGGCGACAAACGGCTCCACTGCCGCGGGTGTCTTGAGATGGTCCGCATCCGCGCCCCAGGGCTGACGCCACCCTTCCTGTAGAAGACCCCAGGTGGCGTCATCGACCACCTGCTGTGGGCTACGCCCGGTGCGGGCGTTCTCACGAACTGACTGCTGGGCGAAGATGGGGGCGACGCTCTGGGCTGTCTCATCCACCTGGCGAATCGCCCGGATGTGTCCCGGGGTTGCCAAGCCCAGCCGGTCACCAAAGCCGGCCGACGTCCGCAGCCCCAGGGGCACGGGCGACAACCAGGGCAGACGGGAACGGAGCACCTTGGCGTTGGTGGAGGTCAGGGGACAAAGGACGATCCCACCCGTCCCGGGATGGGCGTCGCTAAAACCCGTGGCGTCACCCTGGACGGCGAGCAGCTCGGCGCTGCCGTCGTCGCCGCGGGAGAGATGGTAGGAGGTCCCTCCCTCTTCGACCGTGGACCGGGTGTAGACCCACCGGTCGCCCATTCGCCGCAGCTCGGGCTGCCCACTCATCCTGTCGCTTCCAGTTGCCGTAGATGGGCAATGCCCCGCTCCGCTGCCGTGTCGGCATCGGGTAGCGGCATGAACTCGCCCGAGACAAAACCCTCGTAGCCGGTGGCCGCGAGGGTCTCCAGAATGGAACCAAAGTCCAGATGTCCCGCACCCGGATGCCATCGGTTCGAGTCGGCCACATGAAAATGAAAGATGCGATCCCCACACGAGCGGATGCTGGTCTCGATCTCCGGTTCCTCGATGTTCATGTGGAAGGTGTCCAGCAACAGCCCGAAGTTCTCGGCACCGACCCGGTCGATGAGGTCGAGTCCATCGGCCACGGTGTGGACGAGGTCGGTCTCGTAGCGATTGAGGGGCTCGAGCGCAAAACGCACCCCGGTCTCGGCGGCCAGGGCCGCGCACTCCCTGATGGCTTCGATAAGGAAGCCCATGGAGCGCTCGTGACTCTGGCCCTCGGGGGTGATCCCCCGAATCAATCCGAGGATGATCATCGCGTCGAGGCGTGCCGCCAGCGGTACGTGGCTCCTGACCCGCTGGATGGCGGCGGCGCGCACCGCCGGATCGTCGCTGGTAAAGGACAGCCCCTCTTCTCCCCAGGCCTGGCCGGTGCCGATGGCCGGTACGGCCAGGCCCAGACTCGAGATCAGGTCCTCCAGTTCACCGGCATCCACCAGCGACGGATCTCTGATCGCCGGCTCGACGCCGTCGTATCCCCAATCGGCGACCTTGGCGACGCTGGCCGCGAAGTCGCCTTTGAGAGCCACCGCCTGGAATTGCGCGGCGTGCGTCGAAACGACGATGCTGAGCCGCACTAGAGATCCGATCCCTGACCGATCCGCGGCAACTGGTAGACAGGCTTCCAGCCGGGGCTCCCGGGTTCGCGCAGATAGGGCTCCATCTCCGCCTCGGTCCGCAGCGTCACCTCTTCGACGGGCGGCACGGTTCCCGGAGGGAAGACGTCGAGGATCTGATCATTGAGCAGGGTCAGGTAGCGGAGGATGGCCGCCACGGGTCGCTTCGCCTTCTCGGCGGTGCCGTGGGTGGCCTTACCGACCACACCCTCCGGCGTGGACGCGAGCTCGATGGCAAAGTGCCCCTCACCCTCGGACCAACGGCTTGGGCGCCAGAAGGGGTCGACCGACTTGTCGAAATGACCGTCCGGCAGATAGCTCTTACCCTCGGTGTCCACCGCGTATTCCATGTCCACCATGTCGGGGTGGAAGAACAGGCCAAGGGAGGTCTCCGATTCGTCGGCGTGGACGAAGTTGGTGTCGAATCGGCCACCTTTCTCCGTAGTACGGAAAAACTCCCGCACCGCTCGGTGCCAGTCGATGACGCGAAAGATTCCAGGGAGGTGATATCGCTTCTGGAACTGCTGGATAGCCGACTCCAGCATCCACAGGTGACCGTGGTTGTTGATCATGACCTGCTTGCGGAAGCCGTCGTTCCACAGACCCAACATCACGTCGATAAGGTACTCCCGGGTTATGTTCTCGCGCACCACGACGGTGCCGGGTATCCCCATGTGGTGGTAGGGGTGGGCGCCGTAGTTCAGCGGTGGCAGCACCAGGTTGCAGGCCGCACCCTGCTTGGCGGTGTAGCGTCGCAAGCCTTCGAGGATCTGGCTCACATAGAGGGTGTCGGAGGCGCTGGGCAGATGACTGCCGTGGAGCTCGGTGCAGCCGATGGGCATAAAGACGATGTCGTTCTTTTGCCGATTCGCCACCACCTCATGACGCACGGTGGTCTGGATATAGGAACCGGACTTGCCCCACTCGCAAGGCGAAGGCACACCGTACTCGGCCAGGATGGCGTCGATCTCTTCGTCGCTCGAATCCCAGACCTCTTTCTTGCAGCGTCCGACCGTGTTGTCTTCGAAGAACAGGTCGGGTTGGTCGGTTGGCATCAGCACTGGGGTCTCTACTTGATCTGACATTTCAGCTCTCCTAGGTTCCAAGTAAGTCTTTTCAGAGGTCTACCGGCGTGCCCGTGTGGATGGATCGAGTGGCGGCCACGGCGACTTCCACCGTGGCGCGACCATCACGAAAGGGCACCGGAGACTCGGTATCGTGAATCACACAGTCCACAAAAGCCTGCAACTCGGCTACCAGTGCCTCGCTCATGCGTTCCGCGGTGGTGTGAGCCATATCGTGGTGCACACCTTGGCGATCCAGTAGCCGCACAGGGGTCTGGCGGAGGTAACCGATTTGAACGGCACCCTCGTCCCCAAT
>CALILB010000296.1 GCA_938016625.1 uncultured bacterium
CGAGGCCGCCGAGGCGATCGCGGATCACGCCGATCGGCTTCTGGCCGGCGTCGACACCCACCGCATCCACGCCGACCTCCACCTCGGGAACGTGCTCTTGCGCGAGGAGCTCTTCAACCTGCTCGACTTCGACGACATGACTGTGGGCCCGGCGGTCCAGGACCTGTGGCTCGCGCTGCCCGGCCGAGACGATGAGACCCTGCGTCTGCGCGAGATCTTTCTCGGCGGCTACCAGCAGTTCCGCGACTTCGACCGCTCGACCCTGCGGCTCATCGAGCCACTGAGGGGGCTCCGCCTGGTGCGCTACGCGGTCTGGCTGGCGCGCCGCTGGCACGATCCGGCCTTCCGGGCCGGCTGGCCCCACTTCGGCACCGTCGAGTACTGGGAAGGAGAGACCCGCGACCTCGAGGAGCAGCTGGAGGTGATCCGGCGAGAAGAAGAGACCGGTCCCGCGACGGCAGAGGCAGTAGATGTCCCCGCCGATAGCGGCCCGGAGGAGCCGCTCAGCAACAGCGACTACTTCTGGGATTGGGAGGGCAACTGACGGTTCGTAGGGCCCCGGTGTCAACCACAAGCGGTTGACCACCGGGTACCCCGAGTTGTTGTTTCGCTGCTATTTGTTCGGCTGCGGTGTGATCCTGAGATAGGGCTTGACCGCGTTGAACCCCGGGAATTTCTCATGGGCCTCTTCATCGGTGACACCCGTGCCGATGACGACATCCTCGCCATCCCGCCAGTCGGCCGGTGTCGCCACTGCGTGGTAGGCGGTGAGCTGTAGAGAGTCGATGGAGCGCAATAGCTCGTCGAAGTTCCGACCGGTGCTTGCCGGATAGGTGAGGGTGAGCTTCACCTTGTTGTCCGGGCCGACGACAAAGACCGAGCGCACGGTCATGGTGTCGTCCGCTTTGGGATGGATCATGTCGTAGAGGTCGGAGACCTTGCGGTCGTGATCCGCGATCAGAGGGAAGTTCAGAGCATTGCCGGTGACATCTTCGATGTCCTGTATCCAGCCCTTGTGACTATCCAGGGGATCGACGCTCAGGCCGATCACTTTAGTATTCCGCTTGGCGAACTCGTCCTTGAGTCCGGCGACCCTGCCGAGCTCGGTGGTGCACACAGGGGTGAAGTCTTTGGGGTGGGAGAAGAGTACGGCCCAGCCGTCGCCTTTCCATTCGTGGAAGCTGACCGGACCATCGGTGGTTTCGGCTGTGAAGTCGGGGGCATCGTCACCAAGGCGGATAGACATATGAGTCTCCTCAGCGCGGAATGAATGATCTACACAACATGGCCGCCTTCGGGCTCCGCCGCGCGTTTCGGACCCGGGTGCTGGATGTTGAGAGAGTGTTGAACCGATCCTAGAGGGTGGTTACGTGCCGGTCAAGCGCCCGGATTGCCGCCCTACCCATTCGGGTGGCGCGTTGAAGCTCCTCAAGTGGTATAGGTCGAGTATTCCGGAAAGGTGAGCCGGTCGGAAGACTGAGCACTCAGAGCCATGTGTCCTGGCTATCTCCGCGTTCAGCGGAGGTCCACGCAAGCCCCGGGCTGTCATAGGGCGTCCCGGGTGGAAGCCCTGCTCCAGCGGAGCTCGAAGGGCCGCTGAGCAGGGCCGTCCGTCGTTCAAGCGTTCAACCAAATTCTTTCACCTGTGGGAGGCAAGTCATGCGCAGATCGTTGTCATTTGGAAGGCCACTGTTGCTCAACATCCTTCTCTTCATCAGCCTGGTTCTGTCCCTGGCCCCGCCGGTACAGGCGGGATCTTATTTGTGGACTCAACTCCCCTACATAGGCGAGACCTATGGGGTAGGTGCCTGGGATCAGGCCTGGGTGAATGCCATCAATGATGGAGGTCAAGTCGTTGGACATGATCAGACGGCTGCGATTCCTCGAGCATTCATCTGGAGCGCCAGCGATGGCATGCAGTATTACGACAACACGATCCAGCCCAACTTACCGCTTGATTTTCTCGATATCAACAATAAGGGCGAGATCGCAGGAATGGGTTACTACATTCCCGTTTATTGGAGCCAGAAGTCAGGCCTGATGCAACTCGCAGAACCCAGCGGATATGGGGAGGGATTTGCCATTGGGATAAACAACAAAGGAGAAGTGGTAGGAAAGACCTATTCCCCGGGTTTTGTCACAAGCCGAGCAATCTCCTGGAATGCTCAACACATCCCTCAATTGTTGAGCCTTCTCCCCGGCAAGAGTCAGAGCGCGGTTAGTAGTACCGGTAACAACGGGGATGTCATTGGAAACGCGTTCAACAATTATTATGTCGACAACCTCGCTGTTCTGTGGATGAAGAATGGCGGCATGAAGAGCTTTTCGCCGCTCCCCGGAGACACTCAAAGCGTAGGCTATGGCGCGAATCCCAAAGGTGAAGTGGTCGGATATTCGATCGATCCTACAGGTGATATCTTCAGCGCCACTCTCTGGGACAAGAAAGGCGATATCCAATACTTGGGGAATCTTGCCGGTTTCTCAGGCAATCTGGCGGCTGCGATCAATAGCTCTAGTCAGGTGGTCGGTATCGCCTACAAACTGGGAACCGGCGAGGAAGACCACAGACCTTTCATCTGGACCAAGAAAGCCGGCATCCAGGATCTCAACGATCTGGTGCAGGGACTGCCTGCTGGGGTCACCCTGAGGGAGGCCTACGACATCAATAACCAAGGACAGATCATTGTCTATGGTTTTGACAGCATCTTAGAACTGTCAGTTCATGGGGTGCTGACCCCCATCACCGAATAGCGACGCTGTACACAACTACTCGAGCCACTCGAGATCAGCGAGATCCTGGGTGCGGCCCGATGCTCGCTTGTTGCGGATCAATTCGGCCCTGCCCAGGTAGTAGACGTCTTGGGAGCCAAACCTACCCTTCACGCGGCCCTCCCAAGCCTCGGCAAACGTTGCGCCGTCGATGGCAGTAATCAGATCGATCCGATTTGGGGCAATCCCGAGTTGGACGATTGCACCAGGGGCCGAGAAGTCTCCCTCGGTGAGTCCGACATCACCGAAGCCAAAGTCGTCGAGCGCCTGCATTAGGCGTCTGGCGTTCTCCGGGCTCGGCTCGACAAAGATGTCGATGGCTTTCGTGAAACGGGGTTTGGCGTGATAAGCGAGGGCGTGACCGCCCACAATGACCGCCCTAGCGTTTCGCGAGCTCAAGCACTCGAGCAGTTTTTCGAAGTCAGCTTCTTCACCCAGCGCTTCATTGGTCAAATCATACCGCGACTACAGCAGATCGAACTGTTACGAAGGCGAAACAAGCTCATACTGTGTGGTCGTGGCTCAGGCGGCCGACCTCGGGGACTGCCGACAGCACGTGGCGCACGGCCGGGACCGACAGGCTGTTGCCCACCAGCCGCCAGGCGGCCGGCCGGGGGAGATCGGGTGGCAGGGCGTAGCTTCTGGGAAATCCGAGCAGGCGCAGAATCTCGGTTGGTGAGAAGCGCCGCAGCCCCGAGGGTGTTCGGAGGTAGGAGCCGCTTCGGATGGGTGAGTGACCGTAGGCCGAGGTGAAACAGGCGGCCACGGCCTCGGGATCCTCGGGATCGACGACATCGATTGCGTGCCGGTACTGCTCGACGAGGGCCGGCTCGACCCAGAGGTCGGCAGCCGGCTTCTGGTCCAGGAAATCTCGCAGTGGAGCTTGCTTCTCGCCGGTGTTGGGCGGCGATTGCATGGCTTTCAACGGCTGACGTCCGGCCACCAGATAGAACCGCCGCCGCCGGTTGGGTACACCGAGTGAGGTCGGACAGAGGGTCTGCTCCTGGCTCTCGTAGCCGAGCCGGTCGAGGGCCGTGCGTAGCAGATCATGGGTGCGCGAATCGCAAAAGCCGGGGACATTCTCGAGGGCGAGATAGGTCGGCGGTGAGGTCTCGAGGCGCCGGATGAGCTCGAGCAGGCTCTGGGTTCTGGGGTCGTCGTCGTCGCGGCCGAGGCCACGCCGGGTAAACGGCTGGCAAGGGGGGGACATCCACCACAGATCGGCACCCCATTGGTCAAGCGATGCCGCGGGTAGGCTCTCGATGGTGGCCGGAAGGGTGGGATGGGGCCAATTGTGGCCATAGACCGAGAGGGCGGCGCGGTTGATGTCGACCGCGGCCACGACCTCGCCCGCTCGCCCGAGGGCGGCCGTGCAGCCGCCGATGCCGCAGTAGAGCTCCAAGACACGCAAGGGC
>CALILB010000297.1 GCA_938016625.1 uncultured bacterium
CTACAAAACCGACATCGACGGATTCGAAGCCGATCCGTACAACAACGAATTTTTCGTTCAAAACGCCCCCTTCGAGGACGTTGAAGATCGCTTTGCCATCGGAGAAGACCGCCAGGCGGCGCTTGTCCGGCCCAAAGCTTCCAAGATAGACCACGTCCACCGCCGGCGGCACCGGTTTGGGCGGGACGACCTCCTCGGGCTGCTCCAGGGCGGCCAGAGCCTCCTCGGCCCTTCTCAGAGCCTCCGGGTCCGGCTCCGGTGGGGGCGGTGGTGGTGGTGGCGGTGGCGCTCCAAAACGGAAGGGGTCGCGGCCCGGTGTGTAGTCACCCGGCTCTGTCTCGAGATCGGCCACGCGCAGCTCCACCACCAGCGGATCACCGTTGCCGGCTCCATTCCTCGACACGGTACCGCGAGCGGATCGGGTGGTCGATCCGTCTGCACCCGTGGAAGAGCCGAAGGAGCCCTGACGAAGCTGACGCCAGCCCACAAAGAGGAGCGCCAGCACCAGGGCGGCGAAGATGAGCTGCTTGCGACGCTCGGGTGTCATGGCCCGACGTCCCCCGCGGCGGCTATCGGTGTGGTGATCTCGTCTTCTTCGCCAAAGAGGGTCGAGATCTTCAGATTGATCCGCAGCTCGGCTCCCTGGCCGCCGCTTCCCAGCTGAATCTCTTCGAGAGTCAGAAAGAACTCCGAAAGCTCGAGAAAATTGATGAATCGTCTGAGCTCGACATAGGTACCCTCGACGGCAAAGACGATGGATCGTTTGACCAGATTGTAGTTGCGCAGGCTCTCATCGGGGTAGCTGATGACCGTCGGCTCGAGGCCCGCCCGCCGGGCCAGGGTCTTGACCTCGGCGATGATCTGGGTCACCCGCTGGCTCTCGGTGGACAACCGGCTCTCATAGAATTCGTCGATCCTCGCCTGGTTCACTTTGGCGCTCTCCACCGACTCCGCCAGCGCCGATCGCGAAGCCTCGAGCAGATCCAACTCCGCTCTTCGTCGCTCCACCCGGCCCTCGCGAAAGCGGGCCTGGCTCGCCAACACCAGGCCGTAGGTCGACAGTATGGCTGCACCCACGAGGCAGATGACGAGCGGCGGCAGCCACCGGCCGAGATGCCGACGCCAGAGGTCAGTGGAGATTCTCACGCGTCACCTTCCGTGCTCACCTCGGCCTCAGGCTCCTCTTCGGGCACCAAGGGGAGCTCATCGTCGAGCAGAACCTCCGCCTCTCCACCGATCGACTCGACCACTTCGAGCTCCTCCAATTCATCCACCTCACCCGTCTCGAGATCGGCGACAGTCTGCTCGAGATCTGCAACCGCCCCGGGATAGCGACCCGGGAGATAGACCACGTCCAGTGAGAAGTCGAACTGCTGTTGGCCCCTTTTTGCCTCGTGAGCCAGGTCCGGACGAACAAAGCTGGGGTGACCGAAAAGGCCATCGACCAGCTCCAGCAGTGTCGTGTCGCTCTTGGCAACCCCGGTGACATCGAGATGCACCCTCTCGTCGGCAGCGGCCGTCGACCCAGCCGAGCGGCCGGCCGAGCCGCTCCAGTCGATTCGTGGTGAGACCCTGTTCAAATGGACATCGTCGGGCAGCACTTCGGCCAGTCGATCGAACAGATTGCTCCACGAAAAGGTCCTCTGCGCGATCCGGCTGTTGAGAAACACGACCTGCTGGTTCTGGGCGTCGATGTCGAGACCAGCCAGCTCCCGCTCGAGACGGGCGATCTCCGCTTGCTCCCGCTCGCTGCCGGCCTCGAGCTCTTCGAGCAGATCCCGTCTTTGTCCCTGTCCGCTGAAGTGTCGCCAGTAGAACACTGTGTTGGCGATCAGCAGAAGCCCGGCGAGCACCCACAGGATCCAGGTGAGACGCCGGATGGGGCGAAAATTGACAAACGGCTCTCGTGCCAGATTGAGCAGGGCCGACTTCATGGGATCTCCTGCCGGGCCGCTCCGAGCAAAGGCGCGAGCTCACGCACCGAAGCCTGGGAGGCCCTGCCGGTCAGCGCCAGGTGTTGTGGCTCCAAGACGTGCGGTGGGATCTCGAAGGCTCCTTCGAGCTTCTCACACCAGGCGGCGATCTCCCCTTCGGGGGCCAGCAGCAACACCCGGCCCAAGCGGGCCGCTGACAGCTCTTCCTTGAGAAACGCGCGGGTCATTCTCAGGTCTCTCGAGACCAGCCGCTCCGAGGAGCTGCGATCGCCGAGGTTGTCCAGAGATTTGAAGCGGTGGAGAACCGGCTCACCACGCCAGACAAAGACCATGCTGTAGCCGGTCTCGGCGGCCAGAACCACGAGACCCAGCTCCACATCGCGCAGCGGATCGCGAACAGCCGGCAACAGCGACAAGCTCTCGTTGGAGATCTGCCCCAGTCGAATCCCCTGGGAGCCAAACGCATCCTCGATCTGCTCGAGCATGTGGTCGAGCCCAAAGCCCAGGAGAACCCTTTTGTCCGCGGCCTTGCCCGGCAGGGGCGAGAGCTCCGCGCCCCCGATGCGGAGCTCCTCGACCTTGAAGGGCACCAGGCGACGCAGCTTCCAGCGCAACACTTCTTCGCGTTCGCCGGCCGAGCGGGGCAGATCGCTGGCCTCGGTAAAGGTGAGCCGCAGCCAGGGATCGGGGACGACGAGGGAGGCTTCCTCGACCGTCTCCGAGATCCGCTCGATCAGGGCCGCAAGCGGCGCGGCGAACATCGCCGGCTCCCTCATCGCGCCACCCAGAGGACCCGATCCGAACAGATCGGGTGGCGAGTCGACTTCGTGGTACTCCTCCAGCTCGTAGCTGCCGTTGGCACGGGCAAACCGGCCGTAGCGGAGGCCTTGGGCATCCACCGCAAAGATGTGCGGCGGCACCGGGAGGGCCTCCAGACCGAGGAGCCGCTCAATCAACAAAGGTAACCTTATTGATCTCACGTAGTGTCGTCACTCCTGCCAGCACCCGTTCCAGCGCCGACTCTCTCAAAAACAGCATCCCTTCTTCCTGTGCGGCCTTTTTGATCTCCGAAGCCGGGCGTCTCAACAGGATGAGCTCGCGGATCCTATCGGACAGATCCAGGAGCTCCGAGATGGCGGTCCGACCGAGAAAACCGGTGCCGTTACACTCGATACAACCCATCCCTTCGAAGAACTCGTGATCGGCATAGACCTGCGGGTCCAGGCCGCTCTCCTCCAACAATTGCAGAGAAGGCCGAACCTGTTCGCGGCAATGGGAGCAGATCTGACGCACTAGCCGCTGGGCGAGCACACAGTTCAACGCCGAGACAAAGTTGTAAAGGTCCACATTCATATTGAGAAAGCGACCCAGAACATCCACCACATTGTTGGCGTGCACCGTGGTGAAGACCAGATGGCCGGTCAGGGCCGACTGCACCGCAATCTGTGCCGTCTCCTCGTCGCGGATCTCACCAACCATGATCTTGTCCGGATCGTGACGGAGAATCGAGCGCAGCCC
>CALILB010000298.1 GCA_938016625.1 uncultured bacterium
GGCAGAATAATGGCCCGAAAGCGGGAGCCCTTCTCTCGCAGCTCGGCCCTGGCCTCCTCGACGGGTGCCAGATAGGGCTCGATGATCAATCTATTCCTCGGTCACCAAGATTCAATCTAGATGGAGGGCCCGGCGATAGACACGACGGTACTTCTCGACGATGGTCTTTTGGTCGAATTGGTCAACCACCCAACGGCGCCCGGCGCGGCCAAAGCGCTCTCTCATTTCGTCATCGCCGAGCAACTCCAGCGCCGAGTCGGCCATGGCCTCTACATCTCCCACCGGCAACAGAAAGCCATTTTCGCCGTGACGCACGACCTCCGGCAGACCGCCGACATCGGTGGCTACCACCGGCACCTCGCACGACAGGGCTTCCAGCGCCGCCAGACCGAAGGACTCGGTCTCCGAGGGCAGAAGAAAAAGATCGGCTCCCACCAGCACCTCTTCCACCAGCGGAAGATTGCCGATAAAGGTGATGGCGTCGCATATGCCGGTATCGCGACAGTGTTGCTCCACCTTGGGCCGCTCCGGTCCGTCACCTACCAGCAGTAACCTCGAGGGAATCTTCCGATGCACCCGCTGGAAAATCTCGACCACATCCAACACCCTCTTGACCGGTCGGAAATTCGAAATGTGAACCACGAGCTTCTCGTCGGCTGAGCCCCAGCGCCGCGCTCCGTTCTGTGCCTTCGCCTGCTCGAAGCGTTCGGGATCGATGAAGTTGGGCACCACCTCGATATGGGTACCGATTCCGAGCTGCTTCTGGGTCGCCTCGCGAAGCGCCGCCGACACCGCCGTGACCTCGTCGCTGCGCACGATGCCAAAGCGAGTGGTCTCGAGGTAGTTGGGATCGTTGCCCACCAGGGTGATGTCGGTGCCATGAAGGGTGGTGACCACTTTCAATGGCTGTGGCTGGAGCATCTCGCGCGCCAAGACCGCCGATACGGCATTGGGGACGGCGTAGTGGACATGAATCAGGTCCAGCCGCTGATGGCGAGCCACCTCCACGATCTGGGTGGCCAATGCCAGCGAGTAGGGTGGGTACTCGAACAGCGGATAGTGGGGCACGACGACCTCGTGATAGAAGAGGTTGGCGTTGATGAACGACAGTCTGGAAGGCAAGGCATAGCTGATGACGTGCACCTCGTCGCCACCACTGGCCAGAGCCATTGCCAGCTCGGTGGCGACGATTCCCGACCCGCCAAAGGTGGGGTAGCAGCTGATGCCGATCTTCACCGCAGGCCCCCCGGTAGCAGCTGCCATGGATCCGCCACTGCCAGCGGCAGCCGGTTCCAGAAAGGCTCCCCGAAGTCGGTACCGACAAGCAGGCCGTAGTGCCTTGCCCGACCCTCCACTGCCTGTCGAAACTCCTGGGAGGCCACTTTTGTCAGGGGCTCGTCGCGTTCCTGCCCCTGCTGATGGAGCTGGCTTTCGTAGGCAGCCAGGGCCTCCAGCTTGCGGTCCCAGGTCTGGGTGACATCGACGACAAAGCTGGGGGTAAAGGGGTCGTGTTGCATGTAGGAGAAGACCGCAGCCGGCCGGTGCGGCGCGCCTTCGCCGCGGCGCGCTAGACCCGAGTAGTAGCAGGCGTCGGCCACCAACCGGTGGGCGCGGCCGTGGTCCGGGTGGCGGTCGCTGGGCGCAGGTCCGAAGACGAGCTCGGGCCGCAGCCGACGCAGCATGTCGATGAGGGCATCCTCCTCCGCCGGTCCCGTCCGCAAGCCGCCGTCGCCGAAATCGAGGAAATCCACCCTTTCCGCCCCCAAAGCGCCAGCCGCGGCCTCGGCCTCCCGCTGCCTCTCCTCGACGGTTCCTCGCGTTCCCGCCTCCCCGCGAGTCAGATGGAGGATGCCGACCTTGCGTCCATGGCTGGCCAGCAGGGCAACGGTACCGCCACAGCCCAGCTCCACATCATCCGCATGGGCTCCAATGGCCAAAGCGTCCAGTCTCATCTCTTTCACATCCAATCCCTCGACTCTACGGTGAGATCACCTGTAGGTTGCGCCCATCGAGGCGGATCTGTTCGAACAGAGCCGCAACAAAGCGCTCGCCGTACTTGCCGGGAAACTGCGAGGTCGACAACACCCTCTCCTGCGGGCTGCCGAGCGGCCGGCACAGATTGCGCAATCGTTCGACTCGTTGTCTGGTCACTTCGTCACGACGGGCCGCTGCCGCCGCGATCTTCGCCTCGAAAACACCGAGGGCTTTCTCCATCTGACCCTGTGTCTTGTTCCACGGACCTTCGAGACCGGGATCGATCTCGAGGGCGGCTGCTCGCAGATCGCTCATCGGTGCTTCGAGATGCTCGAGCACCGGCGCCAGCAGCTCCGCTCCCACACCGGCAGCCAGGAACTGATCCATATCCAACTCGGGGCTCAGTAGCTTCTCCAGGCTCAAACCCGCATCGCCGGCCTGCTCCCATTGACGACCTTCCAGCACGAGGATTTGGGGGCGCAACGCCATCGCCGGAGCGGGGACACCCAACAGATCATAGAGCGGAGCGACCTGGGGCATGTAGGAGAGCTCTCCCGGGCCGAGTACCTGCAGACTGGTGCCGAGAATCGCATCCTGGATCAACGGGCGGGCCTGGACACCCGG
>CALILB010000299.1 GCA_938016625.1 uncultured bacterium
CGCGGCCATGCCGATAACACCGAGCGACTCGACGACCGGGCTGGACAGAGTCGACAGAAACTGAGCCCAAAGGTTGATCCGGAGATGCCGTCGCGTTACCTGCTTGAATCTGTCGAACTCGAACTCCTCCATGTTGAAGGCCTTGACCACGCGGTGACCGCGAACACTCTCGGCGACCAGGTTGGCCAGGTCGGCCATTCGCTCCTGGGAGCGGTGGCTGCTCTTTCGCATGCCTTTGCCGAACCGAATGATGGGAAAGACGAACATGGGTGTGAGAATCAGACAGATCAACGCCAGCTGCAGATGGGTCGACAGGAGCAGCGCCACCAGAAAAGTCAGGGTCAACGACTGCTGCACCAAGTCGATGACGCGATAGGAAACGACGGTCTGGATCATCCCGACATCGTTGACGATCCGGCTGATGAGCTCACCCGATGGGTGCTCGGTGTGAAACCGACTCGACTGACTGAGGATGACCGAGTAGAGATCGTTGCGGATGTCCGTGGTCACCCGCAGGCCGATTTGCTGGAAGGTATAGGCACTCAGAAAGCCGGTGAGACCCCGGCCCAGGAAGACGACCACGACCAGAATCGGCAGAAAGTAGACCACCGTCTGGTCGGTAATGCCAAACGACTCCTTGAGACGTGTGTAGGCTTGGTCCAGACGGGCCTTGAGGTTGAGTCCTCGGATCGGCCCTGCCACCGTCGCCTCGAGGCCCTGTGCGGAGTCGGTCGGTGTCCCACCACCGTTGCTCGGTCCGTTGGTGAGTGAGCCGACGACCCCCGGTGTCACGCCGTCGGCCAGCAGAACTTCTCCCAGAACGGGGTCGACCAGGGAGATCATCATCGCCGTCGACAGGCCATACAACATGGCAAAGAACGCCGCCACGACGGCCAGCAGCGCGTAGCGTCGGAAATACCCCAGCAGAAAGGGCAGAAGCTTCAACTAGGGCTCCCTTCGACTCCGCATCACTCCTCCTCCAAGTGGACCAATACCTGCTTGGCGGCCCGACGGCTTGCACCGGATTCGCCAAGCATACCGCGTAACTCCGAAAGTGCGTTCCGCATCATTCTAATCTTTTTGGGGTCGCCCAGCAGGGAGGAGGCCAAGGAGGCTATCGCCTCCGGTGACGCGTCGTCCTGGAGGAGCTCGGGTACGGCCTCACGACCCAGGACCAGATTGACCAGACTCACGTGGGGGAGACGGATAATCAGCCGCCCTATAAAGGCACTTCCCACACCAACTCGATAGACGACGATCATCGGCGTGCCCAGAAGTCCGACTTCCAGAGTCGCGGTACCCGAGGCACAGAGGACGAGGTGTGAGGCGGCGATATGCTCGAAACGGTCCTTCGAGACGACATCGACGTCGAGATCGAACTCCGACAGGACTTGATCGATCTGCTCGCGTTCGATCGTTGGCGCCTTGATCAGCACCAGGCGCACCGACACCTCACGGGCCAGCTCTTCCGCCGCTCGCAGAAGTGTCCGTAGGATTGCCTTGATCTCGCTGGAACGGGAGCCGGGAAGCAAAGCTACCTGAAAAGGCTCTCGCACCGGCTCCTCTCGGTCCCACACCTGTGGCAGGCTGGGTACCTCGTCGACCAACGGATGCCCCACGTCGACGGCCTCGACACCGTGCCGTCGATAGAAGTCGACCTCGAACGGGAGGATGACCAGCATTTCGTCCACCCAGCGCGCGATCGATTTGACCCGTCCCCGTCTCCAGGCCCACACCTGTGGGCTGATGTAGTAGACGACATCGACTCCACGCTTCTTGAGTGCCTTGGCCAGGCGGAGATTGAAATCGGGCGAGTCGATGAGCACCGCCGCCGCCGGCTTCCGGCGATCGACCTCCTGCAGCAGCAAGGAGAAGATCTCACGCGCTCGTCTCAGGACCCCGAGCGCTTCGGTGATTCCGACTACGGATATCTCGCTGCTGTGAGCCACGGGATCGAGTCCCGCCTGTTGAAGCTCATCGCCGCCCAGCCCAAACGCCGCGGCCCGAGGCTCGATCTGGCGGAGCTCCTCGAGGAGACGGGCCCCATGCAAGTCGCCGGAAGCCTCGCCTGCGACTATCAGTAGATCCTTGCCGCCCATGTCGGGTCCTGGGCGTTACTCAGGAAGGAAACGGCACCGGGGGGCCTGAAGGGAAGGGATACATCAGCCAAGCGAGGAGTATTCCGCCGACCAACATACCGAGAAAAAGCTGCAAGAAGATCTTGATCTGGCTCCGCCGGTCTCGCTTCCAGAGCAGGGTGAAGAAGACGCTGACCAGCAGCGCGTACAAGGTCATCAGAAAAAGGTGGCTTTGCGGCATGGGCGAAGCTACTCCTTCTTGCCCCGGCCGATATCCATGACGTCGAGGATCAGCAGAAGATTCATCAGACCGGCGGTCAAGAGAAAAGCAGTACCGTATTCGTAGGTTGGCGAGATCACGTCGCCCTCGTAGCCAACCGGATACCTCAAGATGAAATAGGGTGCGCCCATGCCCATGGCGCCGATCGTCGCGAGGATGGTCAGGGGCTCGTTGGGCAAAACTCTGTGCAGGTTACCGCCCAGAGAGCAGCCGATGGCTACCGCGGCCAACACCAGGATAAGAAAAACCAGCGCGCGGACACGCTTGCCGAGCAGGTAATGGCCGGCGCCCGGGATCAACCAGGCGACCACCAGGTAGCCAAAGAGCTTCGAGCTCGCCATCTCGATCTCGGTGGACGCCGATGAGTTTTGCTCGTTCAACTCGACCTCATATCTCCGCAAAAAGTGGCCGCAGCCTGTCCAATATCTGGGCAGGCTCTTCTGGGACGACTCGCACGCCCCCGAGAACACTCATGAAGTTGGTGTCACCACTCCAGCGGGGAACAATGTGAAAGTGAAAATGATCGGGCACACCGGCGCCGGCGGCACGCCCCAGATTCATGCCCAGATTGAAGCCTTCGGGCGAGTAGGCCTTCTCGAGCACCTTCTGGCTCCTGAGAATCAGCGGCCAGAACTCGCTAAATTCATCTTCGGCCATCGCCAGCGGTGCGGCGAGGTGTTTCAAGGGCGCCACCATCAAATGTCCATTGGTGTATGGATGCAGATTGAGCATTACCAAGAAGTGATCCGACAAATGGACAACCAGCCGCTCCGGATCGTCGGGCTCCGCTGCCGCCTCGCAGAAAAAACAACCCTCGGACTTCGAGCTCACAGAGATGTACGAGTACCTCCAAGGGGTGAAGAGCGTCTGCATCGGAAGTGATCGGTACCCCTCCGATCACGACTCACTGTTCAGGAGTTCTTTGAGCTCTTTTCCCGGTTTGAAATAGGGAATCCGCTTGGGAGGAACAGCTACCCGGTCGCCGGTTTTGGGATTACGACCGATGCGAGCTCCACGGTGGCGGATGCGAAAGCTGCCAAACCCGCGCAGCTCGATCTTCTCTCCCTCTTTCAGGGACTGGACAATGCTCTCGAAGACGGTGTTGACGATGAGCTCGGCGTGCTTCTTGGTCAGCTGAGTGGTGTTTGCGACTTTCTCCACCAACTCGGCTTTGGTCATTCCTTCTTTCAGTTCCACCGATCTCCCCCGTTTTCACATTCAACACGCCAAGTGGAGCAAAGCCCGGGCAAGCTCCAGAGGGCGTAAAGAGAATCCTCCAACTAGCTCTCCGACTTCTTGCTCTCCTCGTCCTCCTCGGCCGGTCCTTCCTCATCGGCCGGGGCCTCCTCGCTTACCTCATCGCCGGACGGCTCTTCCGCCTTGGCCTCGGCAGCAGCCTCGTCGGTGGCAGGCACCGGCTCGGCCGCCTCTTCCGCCTCCACCTCGACGGCCTTTTGGGCCACCTCGGTCGCCGGCTCCTCGGGCGCGGCCTCTTCCGCCACAGGCTCCTCGGTTGCCGCCTCTTCCGCCACAGGCTCCTCGGTTGCGGCCTCTTCTGCCACCGCCTCCTCGGGCGCAGGCTCTTCGGCCGCGGCCTCCTCGACAACGGCGGCCTCTGCCTCCAGCTCCTCCTCTTCTTCTTCGACGCTGGTCACCTCGGCCTCTGCCGCCGCCATCTCCTCGGCTTTGGCGGCCTCGGCCTTCTGGTATTCGGCCTCGAGCTCGGCGGCCTCATCCTCGCTTGGCTGCGGGACGCCGCGCATGGTCAGACCGACCTTCTTCTCATCGTCCTCGATCCGCAGGATGCGCGCACTCGCCCAATCGCCGACGGAGAACTGGCTCTCCAGCCCGCCGCTGCCGACATCGATCTCGCTGACGTGCGCGAGCCCTTCGAGTCCTTCGAAGATGTCCACGAACAGACCGAAGTCGGTCACGTTCACCACTCGGCCCGTCACCGTATCGCCGACCCTGTTCTCGGCGACAAATGAATCCCACTCATTGGGCAGGAACTCCTTGATCGACAGAGAAACACGCTGATTCTCGACGTCGATATTGGTCACCCGAGCCTTGACGTCATCACCCTTCTTGACGATCTCACTCGGGTGCTTGACACGCTTGGTCCAGCTCATGTCGGAGACATGGATCAGACCATCGATCTCCTCCGTGATCTGGACAAATGCTCCAAACTCGGTCAGGTTGCGAACCTTGCCTTCGATAACCGAGCCCACTGGATGGCTGACCGCCAGCTCCTCCCAGGGGTTGCGCTCGGCCTGCCGCAACGACAAGCTGATGCGGCGCTGTCCCAGATCGAGCTCGGACACGATGGCCTCGACCTCGTCGTCGACATTGAGGATTTTGGCCGGATTGACGACCTTCTTGGTCCACGACATCTCGCTGACGTGGATCAGGCCCTCGACCCCTTCCTCCAGTTCGATAAATGCGCCGTAGTCGACCAGGCTGACAACTTTTCCTCGCACTCGTGAGCCCAAGGGATATTTCTTGTCGACCAGAGTCCAGGGGTCCTCCGACCGCTGCTTGTAACCCAGCGAGACCCTTTCGGTTTCGGGGTCGAACTTGAGGACCACGACTTCGATCTCGTCGCCGACCGAGAAGTACTCCGACGGATGGTTGACCCGTCCCCAGGAGATGTCGGTGATGTGTAGCAGGCCGTCGATGCCACCCAGGTCGACAAAGACACCGTAGTCGGTGATGTTCTTGACCACGCCTTGCAGGCGGACGCCCTCGGCGAGCTGCTCGAGAGTCTCGGCCTTCTTGGCGGCGAACTCCTTGACCAGGACCGCCTTGCGAGAAAGTACGACGTTGTTCCGGCGGCGATCCATGCTGATGACCTTGAACTCGAGGTCCTTGCCCCGCAGGGACTCCAGATTCTTCACCGGCTTGATGTCTACCAGAGAACCCGGCAGAAAGGCGCGGATGCCGACGTCGACCGTCAGGCCACCCTTGATTCGATCGATGACTCGGCCGTGGATGATCTCACCGGCCTTGTAGCTCTTCTCGATCTCCGCCCAGACCTTCATCCTCTCCGCTTTTTGCTTCGAGAGAACGACATGGCCTTCGGCGTCCTCGGTCCTCTCCAGCAGAACCTCGACGTCGTCGCCTACCTCGACCGTGACATTGCCTTCGTAGTCCATGAACTCGTCGATCGGGACCAGTCCTTCGGACTTGTAGCCGACGTCGACAATCACATGGTTGGAGCTGATGCCGATGACATGACCGGTGACAATCTGCCCCTCCGCGAGATGCCGCATGCTCTCGTCATACATCGATACCATTTCATCGTAATCGAGCTCGGTCTTCTCTTCTTCGCTGCCGTCGGCGTCGGCAACGTCGGACGACCGCTCCTGTTCTTCAATGGACTCCATGAAAACACAACCTCCTGAGTTTCTTGGGATCAGGCTGGACGCCTGTTCTTCCCTCTGGCGGGAAGGTCGAGTCCTGCGCAAGTCGTTTAGAACTCGAAGGTTCAGAGTATAGGGGGCGACTCCTGCGGGTGTCAACCCGAAGCTGCCGCGCCCTCTTCGATGGCCCCCAGAATCTCGCCCTGCACCGCCGTCGACTCCTCGACCGCCAGACGCCGCCGCAAGACCTCCTCGGCCGCACTGCCTCCGATCCGTCCCAGCGCCCAGGCCGCGTGCTTGCGGACGAGATCCGAGCCATTTTCGAGGGCTGCTTCCAGGGCCGGTACATACCTACGATCCCGCGAATTGCCCATGGC
>CALILB010000300.1 GCA_938016625.1 uncultured bacterium
TCGCCCTTGAAGCCGGTCATCTCCGGCTGCTGACCGAACTGCAGACCCGAGTAGTCGTATTCGGCGAGATCGGTGGCGTCGACCACCCGCCGGTCCTCACCGCTGTCGAAGACCACCACGTTGAGAGAGGCGACCTCGTACTTGTCGACCAGACTCTGAGCCTCCGCCAGGTTCTTCTCCACATCCAAGAAGCGAACACTCAGCCGAGGACTAGCGGCCTCGTAGGAGCCGAGGAGCTCGGAGACCGATCCAAAGAGCGGGTCGGCGGGGCTCATAAAGACCACCACTTCCACATCTTTGTCGAGTGCCTCAACCACCTGAGTCGATTTCTCCGACAACGTGTACAGCTTGTCGCTCGTCCAGTCGAGTCGCTTGTGATACTTCCAGCCGAAGTAGTTGGCGATGACGAATATCGCCAGCACCAGGGCTATGCCCACTCCCAGGGTCGAGGTGTTGACCAACTGTCGCTTGGTCGAATTCTTCAACTCGGCCATCTCGCTACCTCCACTTTTTGGCCTCGAGGGCCTTTGCCGAGAGAAAAATAAAGA
This sequence comes from uncultured bacterium, assembly GCA_938016625.1. Classification (GTDB taxonomy): domain Bacteria; phylum Acidobacteriota; class Thermoanaerobaculia; order Multivoradales; family JAHEKO01; genus M0029. The sequence continues at coordinate 549 of CALILB010000300.1, forward strand.
GCACCGTCGCCGACAGGTAGTAGACCAGGTGTCGGGTGTCGACGACGCCCTTGCTGAACTCCTCCATGTGCTGCCACAGATTCAGATAGGAGAGGGCCTGCTTCAACGACGGATCGTTGAACAGGTTCTCCAGCAGCCCGAAGGTAAACAGGGGAATGAGAAGAGCGAAGGTGAGGATAGCGGCCACCAGCTGGCTACGGGTCAGCGCCGAGGCCAACAGACCGACGGACAGAAAGAGCGCACCGACGCCAAAGACCCCCAGATACCCCGCGGCCACCGGCCCCCAGTCGACCTCGCTGTAGTAGGCGACGATGCCGGCATAAGCCAGGGTGGGAAGCCAGAGAAAGCAGTAGAAGATGAGTGCCGCCAGATATTTGCCGATCACAACCTGAGCTTCGTTGACCGGTGCCGTCATCAACACTTCGATGGTGCCGCTTCGGCGCTCCTCGCTGAGCAGACGCATGGTGAGAACGGGAGCCACAAACAAGAGCACCAGCCAGAAGTAGATGGTCTGGCCAAAGAAAAGCTCCAGCGGCGCACCAAACCGCGCCTGCGGATTGTTGAGGAAGCTGACGATCAACCAGAAGACCATGCCGTTGACCAGCAACAGAAAGGCCGCGACGATGTAGGCCAGCGGTGAGAAGAAGTAGGCCCGAATCTCGCGGTCCATGATGGCGAGGATTCCCTTCACGACGTCACCTCCTCGTCCGTCGGCTCGACGGTCTCCGGTGCCCTGGGCTCGGCCACCTCCCGCGTCGTCAAGCGCACAAAGATGTCCTCGAGCGAAGCTCGTTCTTCGGCCAGCTCGAGCAGGGTCCAACCGTTGTCGACCGCCGCACGAAAGACGGCTTCTCGCGGATCGCTCGAGTGCTCGCACTCGAGGCTGAATCTCGAATGGCCGCCATCGACCGGCTTCACCGCGCTGACACCCTGGATCCTCTCCAGGATCTCGACCACCCCCTCGGGCCCCTGCTTGAGCTCGACGCGCAGCAGGGTGGCTCCGATCCAGCTCTGCTTCAGGCTTTCGGGTGTGCCTTCGGCCACGATCCGTCCGCGGTCGATGATGATCACCCGATCGCAGAGCAGCTCGACCTCGGGGAGGATATGGGTGGAGAGCAGCAGCGTGCGCTCCCGCCCCAACTCGCGGATGAGCTCGCGGATGGCGATGATCTGCTTGGGATCGAGCCCCACCGTCGGCTCGTCCAGAACCAAAGCCTGTGGCTCGTGCAAGATGGCAGCCGCCAGACCCACTCGTTGCCGGTAGCCCTTCGACAGGGTACCGATGATCTGGCCCTCCACCTCCTCGAGAAAACAACTGGTGATGGTCTCGGGCAGCCTTTTCTTGGCCTGCGCGCGAGTCATCCCCTCGAGCATCGCCCGGTAGGTGAGGTACTCGGAGACCCTCATCTCGGGGTACAGGGCGACGTTCTCGGGCAGATAGCCGATGTCGCCGCGGACACCCACCGGATCGGCGAACAGATCCTTGCCGCCCACCGTCACCCTCCCCTCCGTCGGGGGGAGAAAGCCGGTGATCATGCGTATCGTGGTCGTCTTGCCGGCACCGTTCGGACCCAGCATGCCCACGATCTCGCCCTCGTCGACGGTCAAGGAGATCTGCTCGACGGCGGTGAAGTCACCGTAGCGTCGTGTCAGATTCTGTGCCTCGATCATCCAGAACTCCTCCTGCCGGCGATCAGCGCCGGTCAGTCAAATACAAAAACTCAAACGCTCGCGCTCTTTAGCAAATCCGATGCCGTGCTCTTAGCCGAGCCCCAGCGCTCTTTCTCCGGCGTCCGCGGCTCGGACCCAGGCAACTCTGACACCCTGAACCGCGTCAAGATGGCCGCCTGCGCGCCGGGATTCTAACGCTTCGGACAATTGACGGCCGAGACCCTCTGCAGTCGATGGTAATCTGGCACCGTGAGCGACAAGAAGGACATGGCCTCGGCGATCAAGTCGGCCTACGACCTGGCGCTCGAGCGTCTGGAAGCCGACGGCATCGACAAGCCTCGCGAGGAGGACCTCGATCCGGCGACTCTGGAGCGCATCTCAGAAGTCCGCAACAAGACCGAGGCCAAGCTGGCCGAGCTCGAGATCCTATATCGAGATCAGCGTGCAAGCGCCACCGATCCGGCCGAGCTCGAGAAGATCGAGGAAGAGTACACCGCCGAGCGCCGACGGCTGGAAGAGAAGAGAGACTCGGAGATCACCAAGCTGAGAAACGATCTGTAGGGGCGGGGCTTGTCCCCGCCCGGAACCGAAGCGGCCGGTCTCAGAGACAAACGAAGCGGCCGGCCTCAGGGGCAAACGAAGCGGCCGGTCTCAGAGACAAACGAAGCGGCCGGCCCCCGTGCCGGCCGAGGGAGGGCCCAAGGCCCTCCCCTACACCTGCGGAAACGTCTCCCCGTAAACCCGCGTCGCCTTGCTCGAGCCGCAGACGTAGACGTCGTCGTTGGGCTCGAAGACGAACTCGGAGCCGAATTGGGTCAACAGCTCGTCGCCCCGTTCCACCGCCACCACCGAGCAGCCGGTGCGCTCGCGGATGCCCAGCTCGGAGGGGTGACTCCCCTCCAGCCCCTTGGCGCTCACCTTGAGCACCTTGAGCTGCGAGTCGACGGCGATCGACTCCTCACCGAGTAGACGGCGCGCCAAGATCTGGCCCGAGATCTGGCTGATCGACAACGCATAGGTCGCCCCGGCCCGATGGATGCGCTCGACGTTGACCGCTCGGTTGACGCGGGCGATGACCGGTACGTCGGGCGCCAACTCCTTGAGGATCACGGTGGCAAACAGAGTGGCGCTGTCGGTGTCCAGAGCCAGGACCACGGCTTGAGCCGAGGACACACCCGCCTCTTCCAGCACCCCGGTGTCGAGCACGTCACCCACCACGTCGACCCCTTCACCTTCGACCCGATCGATGACCACCAGCTCTTCCCCAACATCGCGGAGCAGCTGGACGACCTTGCTCCCCACCTCCCCGCAGCCGGCGACAATGATCGGCCCCGGGCGTCGACGCAGCCGGGTCCCCCCGCATATCTCTTCGAAACGCCGTAGACCCTCGGCGCTGCCGGCGGCGATGAGGATGCCGTCGGGCTGGAGCCGCATCTCGGCACTCGGCGGCGTCTCCAGCTCGCCTCCGACCCACTGCCCGATCACCGTCACCCCGGTCTTCTCGCTCAGACCAATCTCCGCCAGCGTCTTGCCGGCCATGGCGCTGTCGCGATTGATCCGCACCTCACTCACCAGGAGCTTCTTTCCCAGCTGTTGGGTGCCGGCTACCGTAGGGCTCACCTTCTGGCTGGCATCTGCCGCCAGCGCCGCCCCGAGCATGTGTCTCGGGGTGAAGGCTGCCGTGGCCCCGGCAAGCACGATCGGCTGCCGGTGGAAGGGATCCTCCACCAAGGCAACGATCTCGCCGGTGAATCCCATCTGCCGCGCCCCCAGGATGACGGCCGCGTTCTCGTCGTCCGTGCCGTTGGCGATCAGGCTCCGCGCCGACTCGAGATGCGCTCCCGCCAGAACATCGTCGTCGAGGGTGCCAAAGACGACCGTGTAGCCGTCTTCCTGGAGACGCCGAGCCTTGGCCTCATCCGACTCGACGACCACGGTCTTGAGGCCGGCCTGCTCGAGCTCCCTGAGCAGAGTCGAGACCGCCGGGCCAAAACGGAAGACGATGACGTGGTCGGAGATATCGGGCGCTTCCTTGGGCAGCCGCACCTCGAAGCGCTCCTCCAGAAAGGGAATCAGATAGACGGGGAAGATCAAGAAGATGAGAAAGACGCCGAGAAACTGGAGCACCACCACGAAGAGAACCATGACCGGGCTCTTCCAGGTCTCGTCGGCGCCGTAGCCCGTCGTCGACAGGGTCTCGGCGGCAAACTCGAGGCTGCGCCAGAATCCGCGAGACTCGCCCTCGATGAAGTTCATCCCCAGCATGTAGAGGAGCGCCGCCACCAACAAAAGGGTGGCCAGCCCGACGACAAAGGCGAGCAGCCGTCTCTGCGACCGAGTCATGTGTGGATTCTACGCTTTCGGCGCTTGCAGTGGCGCCTCAGTTGACCGACAATCGCTCGCATGACCGCAGGAGTCCGGCTGGACAAGTGGCTACAGGTGGCGCGGGCGTTCAAGACCCGCACCCAGGCAACCAAGGCCTGCACACTGGGCCGGGTGCGGGTCAACGGCCAGGTGGCCAAGCCGCACCGGGCACTCGTCCTGGAGGATCGGGTGGAAGTCGAAAAGGGTGATTGGATCCGGGTCCTGGTGGTCAAGGAGCTGCGGGACAAGACGCTGCCCAAGGCCGAAGTGCCGCGGATCTACGAGGACCTGAGCCCGCCGAGACCGGAGCCCGACCCCTGGCAGCGGTTGTTGAGACGAAAGCCGGTCACCCGTGAACGGGGGGCCGGTCGGCCGACCAAAAAAGAGCGCCGCGAGATCGACCGTCTACGCGAATAGCTCGAGCTGGGCGATGTTGCCGCGGACAAGGTTGGAGGCGCCGACCCCCAGCAGACGAACACTTCGCTTCCCCACCTCGCTCTGGCGGAGCAGCTCGCGGGCGTGGCCCGCTATCACCGCCGGCTCGTTGGTGGGCCCATCCAGGGTGCGGGAGCGAGTCAGCGTGGTGAAGTCGCCGTAGCGGATCTTGACCGTCAGGGTGCAGGCCGACAGCTCCTTCTTTTGCAGGCTCGCGGCCACCTTTTCCGAGAGACGGTCGATCTCCGCATCCATCTCCTCGAGCTGCTCCAGATCCTCGGCGTAGGTACGCTCGGTGCTCAGACTCTTGCGGGTGTGCCTCATCCGCACCGGGCGCTCGTCGATACCGCGTGCATAGCGATAGAGGGTACTGCCGTGGCGGCCAAAGAGCTGCTCGAGCCGATCGAGGGGTTCGGCGCGCAGCTCACCGATGGTCTCGATCCCCGCGCGTTTGATCCGCCGCTCGGTGGCCGGTCCGACCCCCGGTAGGCTGCGCACGCTCATCGGATCCAGAAACGCATGGACACGGCCGGGCTTGACCACCGTCAGCCCGTCGGGTTTGTCGAAGTCGGAGGCGATCTTGGCGATCAACCGGTTGGGGCCCACGCCGACGCTGACGGTCAGACCACGCTCTTGCTTGACCTGGCGCTTGATCTCCTTGGCCGCCGCGGTGCCGCTGCCCCAGGGCTCGAGATGATCGCTCACATCCAGATAGGCCTCATCGATCGAAACCGGCTGGATGACGGTGGTAAAGCGCCGAAAGATGTCGAAGATCTCTTGTGACTCCGCGCGATACCGACTGAAGTCGGGTTTGATGAAAACCGCGTGTGGACAGAGTCGCACCGCTCGCGCCGCCGGCATCGCCGAGTGGACACCGTACTTGCGCACCTCGTAGCTGGCGGCCGCGACGACCCCGCGACCCTTTGGACTGCCGCCGATGATGACCGGCTTGCCCTCCAACGACGGGTCGTCTCTTATGTGCACCGAGGCGTAGAAGGAGTCCATGTCGCAGTGGAGAATTCGACGAACTGCGGCAGCCCCCAGCATGGCAAGATCCTATCCCGGCCGGGATACCCGAGCGGCCGCCAGCTCATCGCCAAAATGACCACCTCAGCGGTCAAAAACACCTACTCATCGCCAAATTGACAACTGGAAGCCGCCAAACGGAGAAGCTCGTGGGGAGCGCGGAATCTCCGGCGCGGGGCCAAGCGGCTTGAAGAGGATCAGCCTTCTGCCAGAGCCGCTTCTCGGCTCCATCGCCTGGTACGATGGGGTGAGCCTCCGGGGTCCGCATCATGATCGGTCAGACAATCCGCCATTACCGGATTATGGAGAAGCTCGGCGCGGGCGGGATGGGTGAGGTGTATCTCGCCGAAGATACCAAGCTCAAGCGCCAGGTCGCTCTCAAGCTGCTGCCGACCGACATGGCCGGCAGTCAAGATCGGTTGGAACGCTTCCAGCGAGAGGCGGAGACCCTGGCGGCGCTAGATCACCCCAACATCGTCACCATCTACTCGGTCGAGGAGGACCAAGGGGTCCGCTTTCTCACCATGCAGCTGGTCGAGGGCAAGCGTCTCTCCGAGCTGATCCCAAATGGTGGGATGCCAGTACAACGAATCTTCGACATCGGCATCCCCCTGGCCGATGCGTTGGCCGCGGCCCACGAACAGGGTGTGATTCATCGGGATTTGAAACCCGGCAACATCATGGTCACCGATCGAGGACAGGTCAAGGTGCTCGATTTCGGTCTCGCCAAGCTGCTTCCCGAGGTCGCCCCGCCCCGAGACACCGAGCTGGCAACCGAGCCTCTCACCGCCGAAGGGCGCCTGGTGGGGACGATGCCCTACATGTCTCCAGAGCAGCTCGAAGGGCGGGATCTCGATGCCCGATCGGACATCTTCTCTCTGGGAGTGCTGCTCTGGGAGATGGCCACGGGTGCCAGGCCGTTCCAAGGCGACACCTCGGTGTCGTTGATCTCCTCCATCGTCAGAGACAGGCCAGCGCCGGTGGACAGGCTGAGGCAGGAGCTCCCTCACCACCTGGGTCGGGTCATCGGCCACTGCTTGGAGAAGGATACCGAGCAGAGATACCAGTCGGTCAAGGATGTGCGCAACGAGCTTGCGGCATTGAGCAAGGAGATCGAGTCGGGAGACGTGCAACCAAGCAGTGCTGCCATGGCGACTGTCCAGCATCCTCGTCGGCGATGGTGGCCCGTGGCAGCTGGAGTCTGGGTGGTGCTGGTTGTCTTGGCTGCGCTTTGGCTCGGCCGACTGCGGGCCCCACCATTGCCAGTTGCGGAAACTCCAGCCCAGCGTCCCATGATCGTAGTGCTTCCCTTCGAGAATCTGGGGCCTGCCGAGGACGAGTACTTCGCCGACGGCATGACGGAGGAGATCACCAGCCGACTGGCTGCGGTCACCGGCCTGGGTGTGATCTCCCGCACCTCGGCAATGCAGTACAAGGAGGATCGCCCTCCGATGAAGCAGATCGGAGAAGAGCTGGGCGTGGATTACGTGTTGGAAGGGACGGTGCGCTGGGCCAAGGGGACCGAAGGCCCGGACCGAGTACGAATCACACCTCAGCTTATCCGGGTGGAAGATGACAGCCATCTGTGGGCGGACTCCTTTGATCGGGTCATCGAGGATGTGTTCGAGATCCAGTCCGACATCGCCTCCAGGGTGGTCGAGCGGCTGGGCATCGATTTGCTGTTGGCGGACCAGAAGGAGCTCGGGAGGAGGCCAACCGAGAACCTTGCTGCCTATCAGACCTATCTGCGCGGGCTCTACTTTTCGGCTCGACCGGGTTCGGAAGAGAATCTGCACCTGGCTCTCACCCACCTCGAGCGGGCCGTCGAGCTCGATCCGCGCTTCGCACTTGCTTTCTCCGAGCTGTCCAAAGTCCATTCTTATCTGATCCACTTCGGGCTCGATCCCTCGGTCGAGCGGAAAGAAATGGCAAAGCGGGCGGCAGAGAGGGCCCTGGCGCTGGAGCCGGAATCGCCCCTGGTGCGCCTCGACACGGGAAGCCACTACTACCTGGCCGACAAAAATTACAGTCGGGCGCTCGAAGAGCTGAGTCTTGCTGAGAGAGGCCTCCCGGAGGAGCCGCAGATCTTGTTCCTGAAGGCTCTCATCTTCCGACGCCAAGGCCGTTGGATGGAGGCGCTGGCTCAGCTGAGAAAAGCGGTACAGCTCAATCCTCGAGACCCCCGTCTGCCCATGGAGCTGGGTGTCACCCACTGGCACCTTCGGCAGTACGAGGAAGCTGAGCGCGGTTTCGAAGAGGCGATCACTCTGGAGCCCGACCAAATCTACGCTATCTACCTAAAGGTCTGGATGCTTTGGTCGCAAGGCAAGATCGGAGGGGCGCGAGCGGACCTCGAGGGGATGCCACCCACCGATGAGCAACGCGTTCTTTGGACCTGGGTCTGGCAGCAGATCTACGAAGGAGAGTACCGAGCGGCCATTGATCGGCTCGATGCCCCCCCGGGTGGTTGGATTCGAATCGCAAGATACGCAATGCCAAAGGACCTGCTCAAGGGCTTAGCCTATTCCTTGATGGAAGAGCTCGAGCTGGCGCGTGGGTCCTTCGAGTCGGCTCGAGAGCTACTCGAAGCCGAAGTGTGGAGATCCCCCGAGGATCACCGCCTGCATAGCGCACTGGGCATCACCTACGCCTTCCTGGATCTCACGGACGAGGCGATTCGGGAGGGAAAGCGAGCGACAGAGCTCTATCCCCTCTCGAAGGACGCTTTCTACGGGCTCATACCGCAGGAGGACTTGGCTTTCATCTACACGACGCTCGGAGAGCACGAGGCGGCTCTGGAGCTGATCGAATCGTTGCTTTCAGTCCCTTCTCGGATATCGACGCCTTTTCTCGAGCTCGACCCACGGTGGACACCCCTTCGGGATCACCCGCGGTTTCAGCAGCTGTTGGAGAAGTATAGAGAGGTGGGCTAGGAGGCCGGCCGCTTCGAGGGCGGGGACAAGCCCCGCCTCTACTTTTTGAGCCCGCCCTCGGTCTGGGAGCGGGGGTCGAGGACCTTGTCGAGCTCGTCGGGTGGCAGGACCTTCTTTTCGGTCGCCAGCTCGCGCACGGTGCGCCCGGTCTCGAAGGCCTCCTTGGCCAGGGCGGCCGCCTCGTCGTAGCCGATCTTGGGGGCGAGAGCGGTGACCATGGCCAACGACTTCTCCACCATCTCGCGACAGCGCTCACGGTCGGGCTCGAGCCCGGCCACACATTTGTCGGCCAGCATCTGGGAGGCCTGGGCCAGGATCTCGATCGACTGGAGCAGGTTGTAGGCGATGACCGGCATCATGACGTTGAGCTCGAAGTTACCGGCCATCCCGCCCAGGCTGATGGTGAAGTCGTTGCCCATCACCTGGGCCGAGACCATCAGCACCGATTCCGGGATCACAGGGTTGACCTTGCCCGGCATGATCGAGCTGCCGGGTTGGAGACTTGGCAGGATGATCTCACCCAACCCACAGCGGGGACCGGAGCCGAGCCAGCGGATGTCGTTGGCGATCTTGGTCAGCGACACCGCCACCGTCTTGAGCGCTCCCGACATCTCCACCGCGGCGTCTTTGGACGCCAGCGCCTCGAAACGGTTGGGTGCCGGCTTGAACGGGTGGCCGGTGCGCTCGGCGAGCTGGGCGATCACCCGGTCGGCAAACTCGGGGTGGGCGTTGAGCCCGGTGCCGACGGC
>CALILB010000301.1 GCA_938016625.1 uncultured bacterium
CAACACCTGCTCGAGCACCACGACACCGGTGTGGTGGCCATCGCGCCCAACTACATCCGTATCGCTTTCTGCTCGGTGCGGCCCGAAGCGTTGGCCGAGCTCGTCCGCCGCGTCGAGCTGGCGGTCGGCGAGCTGACGGGATAACTCCCCCCAGTTCATCCATCCTGGAAGTTATTTGCTTATGTGCATGAGTCACTTTGATTTCTTCTGACTGCCTTTGGCAGACTTCAGGAGCTATTTGAGTCGATTCGCGCCGAGATCCTGCCTCAGGCGGGGGCGGCGCGAGCCCTGTCGGGTCGGGAGAAGCACGCAGTCTCCGCAGTTGAAGTCATTGAGGAAGCGAGCAAACTCGTGTGCCGCAGCCGCAGTGCTGTAGGTGAGCACCTCCAACTGCTCGAGTTGGGGGCATTCAAACCTGAGGAGGAAATCTCTGATGAGGCAATCTGACCGCTTTGTGTCGAGTTCCATCTTTGTGTTGTTGATCGTGCTGTTGGGATGGACCCCGTTGGGCGCCCAGGAGCAGATCGACTGGGAGGGACTGCCGGCCGGGACCTTCCTTTGTGGAAGCGCTCCGCCTCCGGCCGGGGAGACCTGCACCACGATCCAGAGTGCCGCCGGTGATCCGATCTTGATCGACGGGTTCGATCCCGACCACGGCATAGGCGTCAATGCGGCGATGATCTTCGACAGCAACAACCCCACCGGCGGGGATGTTGATCTCGGCTCGCCGAACGAGACCTGCGACAACCCGGGCCCGGGGATCGGGGCGGGCGGCGAGAAGGGGCGGTCCTTTGAGAACTGCCCGCTCGATGCCGGCCAGTCGTTGCTCGACAACGTCCTTATCATTTCTGAGGACCTCGATCCGACCGATCCCGACGACTCCGCGCGGCGGGGGACCCAAATCACCGTCGACTTCTCGCAGCTCGAAGGAGTAGTGACGCTGTTCTCAATGAGCCTGCTCGATCTCGAGCAGCGCACGGCGTCGGTACAGATTTTCGACGCCGGTGACAACTTGCTCTTCAATCTCACTCCGATTCCGAGAACGGGCGACAACGGTCTGGCGATGATTCCGTTCAACGGACCCAGCGGCGTCTCGGGTGTCGCCCGCATTGTGGTTTTGCTCAACGGCTCCGGATCGATAGATACCATCGTCTTTCTCCAGGAGGAGGAGACCGAGGAACCGGCGATCGACATCCGCAAGCAGGCCGAGGGACCGGACACGAGGACCTTTCCCAGCGGCTCGGATGTGACCTTCGAGATCGTAGTCACCAATACCGGTGCGGTCGATCTCGACAACGTCGAGGTGACCGACGTGCTGGCACCCGACTGCGATCGCTCGATCGGTTTCCTGGCCGCGGGTGACAGTGTGAGCTACACCTGCACCGTGCCCAACGTCACCGCCAGCTTTGACAACGAGGCCTGTGTCGAGGGCACGGCGCCGGACGGGACGACGGTCGACGACTGTGATCCCTCGACGGTGGAGATCATCGACATCGACATCCGCAAGCAGGCCGAAGGGCCGGATTCGCGGACATTCCCCAGCGGTTCGGACGTGACCTTCGAGATCGTGGTCACCAACACGGGTGACGAGGATCTGGTCAACGTGGTGGTGACCGACGTGTTGGCGCCCCAGTGCGATAACAACATTGGCTTTCTGGCCGCCGGGGATAGCGTGACCTACACCTGCACGATGCCCAGTGTGACCCAGGGCTTCGAGAACGAGGTGTGCGTCGCGGGCGAGCGCAATGGAGTGACGGTCGGCGACTGCGACCCCTCGACGGTGGAGATCATCGACATCGACATCCGTAAACAGGCCGAGGGACCGGATTCACGGACCTTCCCGAGCGGCTCGGTGGTGCCCTTCGATATCGTGGTGACCAACACCGGTCCCGAGGATCTGGAAAACGTGGTGGTGACGGATGTTCTGGTGCCGGAATGCGATCGGAACATCGGTGACCTGGCCGCGGGCGACAGCGTGTCCTACACCTGTACCGCGCTCAATGTCACCGTCGGCTTTACCAACGAGGCCTGTGTTGCGGGTGAGCGCAACAGCGTGACGGTTGGTGACTGCGACCCGTCGACGGTGGTGATCGAGTCTCCCGGCTGCACCCACACCTGGGGCTACTGGAAGACCCACTCCGAGTATGGGCCGGCGCCCTACGACGACACCTGGGCGATGCTGCCGAACGGGGCGGACACGCCCTTCTTTGGCACCGGGAAGACCTACTACCAGATCCTGCAGACAACCAGCGCCGGCGGCAACAAGTACATCGGTCTGGCGCATCAGTACATCGCCGCCGAGCTCAGCGTCTTGAGCGGTGCGTCGATGCCACCGGAGGTGCAGGCGGGTTGGTTCGAGGCGCAGGCGCTGTTGATCAAGTACGAGGGGATACAGAACTTCCCGCGGCGGTCGGCGGACCGGCGGCGAGCCGTGCAACTGGCGACCCTGCTCGACCAGTACAACAAGGGGGAGATTGGTCCCGGTCACTGTCCGTAGAGCAGCTCTGAAGCTCACCACAGCCCCAGCTCCGGCGCTTACCCCGATAAGCGCCGGAGCGGGCGGTTACCGGTCTAGGAAGGGAAGGGTGCCCTTTCACCGGCCGGCGGGCACCGCGCGCCGAAGGCGCGTGGTCGGGCCGGCCGCTTCGATGGCCTACATCAAGGCTTTGACATAACCGCCATCCACCGTCACCGCCTGGCCGGTGACATAGGAGGCGGCGGGGGAGCAGAGAAAGGCGATTACCTCGCCGACTTCCTTTGGCTCGGCCATACGGCCGATGGGGGCGTCACTGCCCTGGGTGGCGAGGATCTCCTCGGGGTCGCGGCCGGTCTGCTGGGCGATACCGGCGGCCAGCTCCGCCTGCCGCTCGGTCAGGGTATAGCCGGGCAGCACGGCGTTCACCGTCACCCCATCGCCCGCCACCTCCTGGGAGAGGGTCTTCAGATACCCGAGCACCGCCGGGCGGAGTGCATTGGAGAGGGCGAGTCTTGGGATCGGCTGACGCGAGGAGACCGAGTTGATGGCCACGATCCG
>CALILB010000302.1 GCA_938016625.1 uncultured bacterium
GATGCCGGGCGACAACGTGAATTTGACGGTGGAGCTGATCGCGCCGATCGCCATGGAGAAGGGCGTGCGGTTTGCGATTCGTGAAGGCGGCCGTACGGTGGGCGCCGGTACCGTCACCGAGATTATCGAGTAGGAAAACAGGCTCAGAAGCAGGCAGTCACAGGCCAGTAGCTCCAACTGGTAGAGCGTCGGTCTCCAAAACCGAATGTTGGGGGTTCGAATCCCTCCTGGCCTGCCATGAGTCTAGCTTCGCGGGGATCGAGGGACCGGAAAAGTGATTTCGCCAGCTGAAGCATGGAGAAGGACGCGCGCGTTTCTATCCGAAACCCGCTCCGAGCTGAAAAAGGTGACATTTCCGTCGCGAGACGAAGTGATCGCCACCACCATTGTTGTACTGATTGCCAGCGTGATTTTCGCCTTCTATCTTTGGGTCTCCGACATCGTGATACTCAAGGTCTACGAAGGCATTTACAGGGTGCTCGGCTGATGACTGCGACGAACAACAGCAGCGTTACGGACGAGAAGACCGAGATGAAGTGGTTCATCGTCCACACCTACTCCGGTTTCGAGGATCGGGTGAAAAAGACTCTCCGGCAGCGGGCCGAGGCGCTCGAGATGGGGGATTCGTTCGGCGAGATCCACATCCCCACCGAGACCATCGTCGAATACCGGGGTGGCAAGAAGAAAGAGACGCAGAGAAAGTTCTTCCCCGGCTACATCCTGGTGCAGATGAAGATGAGCGATCCGGCCTGGCATGTGGTCCGCAACACGCCCAAGGTCACCGGCTTTGTCGGCAGCGGCAAGAAGCCGACGCCGCTCAGCCAGGACGAGGTGGATGGGATCCTGGAGCAGGTGGTCAGTGCCAAGGAGAAGCCGAAACCGAAGTACATTTTCGAGCGCTCGGAGCCGGTCAAGATCATCGACGGGCCGTTCAACAACTTCACCGGTGTCGTGGACGAAGTGAACCTGGATCGCAACACGCTCAAAGTCATGGTCACCATCTTTGGTCGCCAGACGCCTGTGGAGCTCGACTTCAGTCAGGTGCAGAAGCTTTAGCGGGACGGAAGGGGTCGCAAAAGCATGGCAAAGAAAGTTGCAGGACAGATCAAGTTGCAGATTCCGGCCGGGCAGGCCACTCCCGCCCCGCCGGTGGGGCCGGCCCTTGGTCAGGCCGGGGTCAACATCATGGATTTCTGCAAGGCGTTCAACGCCCGAACCCAGAGTGAGCCGGGAATGATCATCCCGGTAGTGATCACGGTCTACGCCGACCGGAGCTATACCTTTATCACCAAGACACCGCCGGCTGCTGTCCTGCTAAAGAAGGCGGCGGGGATCGAGAAGGGCTCCGGTGAGCCAAACCGGGACAAGGTAGCTCAGGTCACTCGGGCGCAGGTTGAAGAGATCGCCAAGCTGAAGAAGCCAGACCTCAACGCCGCCAGCGACGAAGCGGCTTTTCTCATCATTGCAGGGACCGCCCGCTCGATGGGAATCGAGGTCGAGGGCTAGACGGTATCCGCCGGGAGGAGAGAAGTGGCGAAATCAGGAAAGAACTTCAGGCAGGCAGCCGAAAAGGTCGAGAACCGTCCCTACCCCCTATCGGAGGCGGTGGGGTTGGCAAAGGAGAATGCCTTTGCCAAGTTCGACGAGACGATGGATATCGCCATGCGTCTTGGTGTCGATCCGCGACACGCCGACCAGATGGTGCGTGGAACGGTGGTGCTGCCGCACGGCACCGGCAAGTCGGTGCGAGTGCTGGTTTTTGCTCAGGGCGAGAAGATCAAGGAAGCCGAAGAGGCCGGAGCCGACATTGTCGGCGCCGATGACTTGGCCAAGAAGATCAGCGGCGGTTTCTTGGATTTCGACGCCGTGGTGGCGACCCCGGACATGATGAAGGTGGTTGGCGGTCTCGGCAGGGTCCTCGGGCCGCGAGGGCTCATGCCCAATCCCAAGACCGGCACGGTGACCTTCGATGTCGGCCCGGCGGTCGAGCAGATCAAGGCCGGAAAGATCGAATTTCGGGTCGAAAAGACCGGTATCATTCACGCACCCTTTGGCAAGGCTTCCTTCTCCCTCGAGCAGCTCAAGGAGAATGCCGAGACGCTGATCGGGGCCATCATGCGGGCCCGGCCGGCGTCGGCAAAGGGAAAGTACGTCAAGTCCGTGAGCATTTCCTCGACGATGGGGCCGGGCATACGCGTGGATGACGCGGACATGGTCGACGTCGAGGCCTAGGAGACACCATCATGCCATTGAGCCGAGAGTCGAAAAAGAGCCTGGTCGAGGGTTACCAGGGTGGTGTCGCCACGGCGCCCAACGTGTTTCTGGTCAAGTATCAGGGCATCACGGTGCCCCAGGTGACCGATCTTCGCACCCGGGTGCGGGAGTCGGGAGGCCATTACGAGGTAGTAAAGAACCGAATCGTGCTCCGAGTCCTGGATGGCAGCGCCCTCGAGGGTCTCAAGGAGCACTTCGAGGGACCAACGGCCGTCGCTTACAACGAGGACGACCCCGTCGCCCTGGCCAAGGTGTTGACCGATTTCGCCAAGGAGGTTCCAGCGATCGAGTTCAAGGCCGGTCTTGTGGACGGACAGGTAGTCGAAGCCGAGGAGGTCAAGCAGATAGCGGCCCTTCCCAGCCGGGAAGCGCTGATGGCCAAGCTGCTTTTCCTGCTCCAGTCACCGATTACCGGTTTTGTCCGCGTCATGGCGGCACTGCCGCGAGAGTTCGTGACCGTGCTGGATCAGGTCCGTCAGGAGAAGGAGAAGCAGGAGGCCGGCGGCTAGCTGAAGCGCGGCACGCCGAATCGACAATGTCCGTACGGGTGTTTCCGTAGTGGGTAGTTACCAAGGAGAGTGAAGATGGCGATTGCGACCGAAGATTTCATCAAGCAGATCGACGAGATGTCGGTGCTCGAGCTGAGCAATCTCGTCAAGGCGCTGGAGGAGCACTATGGTGTCTCCGCCGCCGCGGCTGCCGTTCCGATGGCAGGCCTTGCGGGCCCGGCCGGCGGAGGTGAGGCTGCCGCCGAGGAGCAGACCGAGTTCGACGTGGTGCTGAGCGCCATCGGCGACAAGAAGATCAACGTCATCAAGGCCGTCCGCGAGGTCACCAGCCTGGGACTCAAGGACGCCAAGGAGTTGGTCGAGTCGGCGCCGACAAACGTCAAAGAGGCAGTCTCCAAGGAAGAGGCCGCAGAGATCAAGGCGAAGTTCGAGGAGGCCGGGGCGCAAGTCGAGATCAAATAGTGCGAGAGGACGAGTTGAGTTCTTCGCACTACTCGAGCTTTGTCGCGGACGAGAGAAACCGTTTTCCCCAGGCGCAGTTGCTGTTTACGCCTAGACGACACCAATCTTTCGAGCCGAGCCGGTTACTGCCGGCTCGGAGGGGAAGTGGTGTCGATGTCTCGGGTCTGAGCACCGGAAGGTAAGGAAGGGTCTATGGAAAAGACGAACGGGGTTCAAGTGAGGGAGCGCATGGATTTTTCGCGGATCGCCGCGTCGCTCTCGATTCCCAACCTGATTGACGTCCAGCGTAAGTCCTACGAGCGTTTCCTGCAGATGAATCTGCTGCCGGAAGAGCGGGCCAATCAGGG
>CALILB010000303.1 GCA_938016625.1 uncultured bacterium
ACGGGACAAGATCCGGGATCTGTGGCCGCTGATGGCCGCCACCGACGAGATGGACGACAACATCCGCAAGTTCGAGGAGATCGGCACCCACCCGGCCGCCAACTATCTGGCCATCGCCGAGGCGCTGACCTTCAACCAGGGAATCGGAATCCGGCGCAAGGCCGCCCGTCTGGTCTACCTGCGGGACCGCTGGGCCAAGCGGCTGATCGAATCCGAACGGATCCGACTCCACACCAGTCTCGAGCCGGGCTTTGCCTACGGTATCGCCACCGTAAAGATCGATGGTGTCGACTCCACGGAGTTGGCCGACCACCTGTGGGAGACCCACCGCATCTTTGTCGTCGCCATCAAGCACCCGGAGTTCGAGGGCATCCGGGTCTCACCCAGCGTCTTTACCACGCCACAGGAGATCGACCGCTTTGCCGACGCCATGGAGGCGGTCATCGAACGTGGACTGCCGGCTGTCTGAGATCCCGGCAACCACAAAGGGAGAAGGCCATGAGCAGCAGATCGGATTACTCGGAGCACAACCGGTCCGGAAGAAGGACTGGCGTGGTGCTGGTGACGCTGGCCATAGTGGGCTGGCTCGTCGCTCCAACCCTGGCAAGCGCCCGCGATACCGTCGCGGAGAAGGGCCCGACCGGCAGCCCCGAAGAGCGGCTGGCGGCACTCGGCATCGAGCTCCCCACCCCGCCCGCACCGGTGGCCAACTACGTGCGGGCGGTGACGACTGGCAACCTGGTCTTCCTCGCCGGCCACGGACCGCTCAAAGCCGACGGCACCTATGTCACCGGCAAGCTGGGCAAGGACATCTCGCTCGAAGAGGGCTACGAAGCGGCGCGCCTCACCGCCATTGCGATGCTGGCCTCGCTCAAGGCCGAGATCGGCGATCTCGACCGGGTCAAGCGCATTGTCAAGGTGACCGGGATGGTGAACTCCGATCCGGCCTTTACCGATCAGCCCAAAGTCATCAACGGTTGTTCGGATCTGCTGGTGTCGATCTTTGGCAATCAGGGTAAGCACGCCCGAGCCGCCGTCGGCATGGCGTCGCTGCCGATCGGCATCGCCGTCGAGATCGAGATGGTGGTGGAGGTGGAGTAGCCACCCCCACTCACTCACTTCTGCAAGATATCGGACACCAGATCGAGGGCCCGGTCGTCGTCCGATTGGACGAGCCAGAACAGGGCCTCCTGGCGGATATCATCGGGCTGAGAGCCGTCCCGCAAAATCTCCAGCAGCAGGTCGGTCCCTTCCTGGTCGGGGAGCTGGCTGAGGGCAAAGATCGCCTCCTCACGCACGGCGTGGTCGGGATCCTGCTCGATGGCCTCGACGATTGTCGCGCCGGCCCCGGCCGAGCCGCTCTGGGCCAGCCAGAACAGGGCCTCGCCCCGCACCTCGGGGCTTGAATCGGTGCGGGCGAGCTTCTCCAGCCGGTCGATCGCCTCCGGCACCGGGCTCTGGGTCAGGGCAAAGGCGATCTCTTCCTTGAGATCTGCGTTCTTCTCCGACTCGAGCAACCGGTCGAGGGCGGCATAGCCCGCTCGTCCGCGCAGGTGGCCCAACCAGAAGATCGCCTCCTCGCGCAGGTCCTCGGGATGCGCAGGGCCCGCCAGTTCCTCGACCGCGGCGTCGGTGCCCGGAGCCTCGTGGAGGGCGAGAGCCGTGAGAGCTTCCTCGGCCAGATCCTCATCGTTGCCCACCAGGCGGTCGCCCGCCGCGAACTGATGCAGCATCTTGGCGCTCGACTCGGGTGACACCTGCTCCAGCCACACCACCCGGGTGCCACCGGCATCGACCGGGCAGGACTGCGAATAGGCGCGCAGGTCAGAAACCCGATCGCTCTCTAGACGCAGGAAGACCAGAAGGTCACGGGACACCATACTCGCGGGGACCAAACCGCGTCGGTTTGACATAACGAAATTGCGCTCCCGACCTTCCAGCTCACAGCTCTTTGCCCTCGCCCCCCACGAATGGGAATCGTTGCAGCAAAGCAGGCGTTCACCCTCGACCATCGGGATGGAGTAGACCACCCAGGCAGGCTCGCCGGCCTCACGTGCCAGGCGCTCTACCGTCTGCTGGAGATCGCCGGTGACCGGCACCGACTCGAACTCCGCGTTGGTGATCTCGGCCGGCACTGCCCATGCAGAGGCACCAGCCAGGATTACTGCTGCTATCAGACAGGTGGATGCTTTCATTTCGGTTCTCCTCGTTTTCCGTCTCGGACTCGGCCGGCACGGAGGCCGGCCGCTTCGTTCCCTCAGTCCTCCAGGACCTTCATCAGGTAGGCCATGGCCTCGTCGGAGTCCATCAGCGAGAGGTACTCCAGCGCCTTCTTGCGTAGCTCGCGGTCCTGCTCGGAGCCGATGATGTCGATCAGCGCCTGGGCGTCGTCGGCGATCATGAAAGCCTCGAGGATCTTGCCCTTGGTGTCCCGATCCTGCTCTCTCTGGTAGAGATCCACGAGCGCCTCCCGGGTGCGGGGCGAATCCACGATGCCGAGCATTTCGATCGCTTTGCGTCGAAGAGCTGGATCGGCCTCTGTCCGCGCCAGTCTCTCCAGGGTCTCGGCATCGTCGGCGATCATGAAGGACTCGAGAATCTCGCCTCGTGTTGCCGGGTCCTGCTCGCTCTCGTAGAGGGCGGCAAGCTCCTCCCGGGCCCGGGGTGAATCCACAATGCCCAAACCTTCGATCGCCTTGCGGCGGAGCTTCGGGTCGGCATCGGTGCGTGCGATCTCGGTCAGGGTGTCGACATCGTCCGCGATAAAGAAGCTCTCGACGAGCTTGGCCTTGATCTCCGGCGAGCTCTCGGTCTGGTAGAGCTCTCTCAGCTCGGCGGTGGCATCCATGACCCCGAGCATCTCGACCGCCTTGCCCCTGAGCTTCACATCCTGCTCCCCGCGCGCCGCCGCCAGAACCATCTCTTTGTAGTCACCGAGCATCATGGCTTCGAGCGCCTTCGACTTGGCCTCGAAGTCGGTGGTGGTCGAGTAGATCTCTTGCAGCACACGTCCACTCTCCGCCCCCCCCTGGAGCCCCAGATACTCGATCGCCTGGACCGCCAGCTCCGGCTGGCGCTCACCCTTGGCGATCTGTTTGAGAATCTCGGTAGAGGCCGGCGAGTCGCTCATGGCGAGCACAAACAGCGCCTTCTTCTTGAGCTCGAGCGAGTGATTGCCCTGGAGAAAATCGTTCAAGATGGGCAGCGCCCGCTCCGAATCCGCGGTCATCAGGCTGTTGAGGGCATAGAGCTTGAGCTGCTCGTCCTCCTCGGCTGCGGACAGGACCTGTTCGCCTCCCGCTCCTCCGGCCTCCACTTCCAGGGCCCGGGCATCGTCGATCCAGGAGCTCTCGGGGTGGTTCTTGGCGAGTGTCTCCAGGGTGCGACGCGCGGTGCTCTTGCGCCCACGCTTGATCTGGGCGTAGGCCTGCCAGTAGAGGGCGGCATCGGCGTCGGCGCCACCCTGTTCGACCACCTGGCCAAAGAGGTCTTCCGCCTCCTCCCAGTCTTCCCGATCGAGCGCCTGTTGGCCGGCGCGATAGAGATCGCTGCGACCGGCCATCCCCTGATCGGGAGCCAGCCAGGGCTCGCTGATCCCGGTCCAACCCACGAGTGGTGCGCCGGTCGCCAGCAACACCATCGACAAACCTGTTATGAGCCAATGCATGTTCTTCATCGCTATTTCCTCCTAAACATCCTGAGCAGCCCGGATCGTCTCGCCGGACCGTTGTTGAGTTCGGGATTCCTGCCGCAGCCGTGAGCCCACGACGCGGACCTTGAACAGAAGACCGCCCTCGTCGAGCCGCAGACGGAGCTCGCCCAGCTCGGAGGAGGGGGTTTCGGCCGGACCGTGAGCCAGCTCCACCAGCACCCGTTCCAGTTGCTCCAGAACGAGGGCCACGTCGGCCTGGCCGGCATTGAGTGCCGCCTGCCGGTAGAGCCGGGACTCACCGCTCAGCTCCCCGGCCAACTCGCGCTCGAGCGAAAGGTCGAAGGTGCCGTTCTGTTGTGCGTTCACCAGCTCCAGCAACAACATCTCCGAGCGCTCGAGGTGCCCGGCAACCGTCACCAGCAGGATCCGTTCGGGCGATGCAGCCGGTTGCTCGGCGACTACCGCTACCGTCTCGGGCCGCGGCCAGAAGCGACCGGTGAGAAAGGCCACCACCAGCAGCATGGCCATGGCCCCGGCCAGCGCCCACTCGCGACGCGGCACGAGCGCCTCCCAGCTCCAGCTCCCCAACCAGCTCTTCTTCTCCAGCTGAGGCTCCAACCGGCGCCAGACGCTCGCCCCGTAGGCAGCGGATTTCTCCGGTATCGGTGGCTCGTCAACGGTGTCGAGCACCCGGCTGAGCTCGGCGTAGCGCCGCCGCTCCTCTTTGGAGCTCTCGAGAGCGCGCTCGATCTCTTTCGGATCGGGTGCCTCGCCGTAGTAGTAGAGGACCAACTCCTCGTCACTGAGTCGCTTCATGACTCTCCTCCACCAGCGGTCCGAGGGCGGCCCGCAGTTTCTTGACCGCCCGAAATATGGCGTGTTTGGTGGCTCCGCTCCGCGCTCCCAGCAGACCGCCGATCTCGGCGATCGATCGCCCTTCGAAATGGCGCAGGACAAAGGCCGAGCGCTCCATCGGGCTCAAAGTGCCCAGTACGCCCTGCACCGCTCGCCCGATCTCCCCGCTCAGGGCCAACCGGTCGGGTCGCGGGTCCTCGGTTGCCACGGAGTCGAGCACAACCCCTTCGTCCATGGCGGCACGAGCTTGGCGGCGTGATTTCTTTCTCATCAGATCCATTCCACAATTGACGGTGATGCGATAGAGCCAGGTGCTGAATTGCGACCGGCCGTCGAAGCGGTCGAGCTTGCGATAGGCGCGCAAGAAGGCTTCCTGCACCAGATCGTCGGCATCCGCTTCGTTGCCGGTGAGTCGAAAGGCCGTTTTGAACATGGTCCCGCTGTGTCGGTCGACAAGCTCCCTGAAGGCGTCGGTATCCCCGGCGCGCGCTCTGTCAACCAAATCAAGGTCATTTCCCTCCATCCAACTCATTAGACGAGGCCTCCTGCCCAGCGGTTAGCCATCTTTAATCTACATTTTTGGCCGCGATAGGCGTAAAATAGGACTCTGGAGGGGTCGCAAAATGGGATCATCTGGGGGGGTGTCCCGGTTCCACCCACAATCGGCCGCAGGGCCATGAAGAGAATCCTCGTGCTTGGCGCGGGCCAGAGCGCGCCATATCTCATCCGTTATCTGCTGGATCAAGCCGACGACGACGGCTGGATCGTCACCGTCGGTGACCTCGATCCCGATGTCGCCGCCGCGCGGGTC
>CALILB010000304.1 GCA_938016625.1 uncultured bacterium
GGCATAAGCGATCTGATCACGGTCCCTGGCGAGGTCAACGTCGACTTTGCCGATGTCAAGACCATCATGACCGGCATGGGAATGGCGCTGATGGGGACCGGTATGGCGAAGGGCGAGAGTCGGGCGCTGGAGGCGGCACAAAGAGCGATCTCCTCGCCGCTGCTGGAAGAGACTTCGATCGAAGGCGCCAAGGGAGTGTTGATCAACATCTCGGGCGGCCGGGACCTGACCCTGCACGAGGTCGACGAAGCCGCGCACGTGATCGCCGATGCGGTCGATCCGAATGCCAACATCATCTCCGGGCTTGTCATCGACGAGACGATGGAAGAGGAGATGAAGGTCACCGTCATTGCCACCGGTTTCGACGTCCCGCTTGGTCAGGTGTTGCCGAGAACATCGTACGTGGCCACTCAACAGACCGAGGAGACTCCAAGCCCCAGCGTGAGCGATGCCGAGCTCAACGAGCCGGCGGATATGCCGCTCGACGAGCCACAGGACATTCCCTTCTATCGCAAGGTGATCGCACAGACCCAAGGCGACGATCCCAACGGGTTTGGACCGAACTGGTCGAATGTCGACGACTTCGACATCCCCACGGTGCTGCGCAAACAGATGGACTGACCACGGAGCCTGATAGCATCGCCTCCGAACGGGTATTCGACCGGGAGGTGATTCGATGACAGAGGGTTTCGAAGACGCAAAGTCGCGCCGCAATTGGCTCGAGCGTCTGGGGGAGATGATTCCCGGCTTTCGTGGTTTCCAGGACCGGGAGCTGCGGCGGGAAGTCGACAAAATGCAACGGGAGCATCTGGCCAAGGAGCTCGGCCGGCTGAAGGTCGTCTCCCGGGGCAAGGCGCGAGCCTACACGGACGAAGGTCAACTCGGGGTCCTCCACCACTTCGAGCGTCTGGATCGTCAGCTCGATGGCCTTTCGCAGGCCATCCGCTTTAGCGACTACGGTGCCAGCGGTTTCTTCGATGTGGTGAAGATCAACGAACCGGAGCTCGAGAAGCTCTATCAGTTCGACCTCTCGGTGCTCGACGACGTGTCCCTGCTGTCAGGAGATCTGGCGGCCATTCCGCTGCCGGGTAAGGGGGACGCCGGCGAAGCGGTCGAGCAGGCTTTGAAACGGCTGGAGGCTCTCGAGGACAAATGGGCGGGCCGCAAGAGCGTCATCAGCGAAGTCGTCAAAGCCAGCGGCTAGGCGGCTTCGCGGCAAGGAGACAGGATCATGCAAGTAATCCAATACGCCGATCCCACCGGTCAGACCATGGTGGCGCGGGTGCCGCGCCAAGGCACCGAAGCCATCAAGCTGGGTAGCCAGCTGATTGTCGAGGAGAGCCAAGAGGCGGTCTTTTTTCGTGACGGCAAGGGCCTCGACACATTTGGTCCCGGGAGGCACACCCTGGCGACCCAGAACCTCCCGCTGCTGACCAGATTGCTGGGGGTTCCATTCGACGGCAAGTCACCCTTTCAAGCGGCGGTCGTCTTTGTCTCGACAAAGACCTTTCTCGACCTCAAATGGGGGACCAAGGAGCCGGTGGTCTTTCGCGACGACGAGCTGGCGATGGTGCGGCTCCGAGCCTTTGGCAAGTTCGCGGTGCGCATCGTCAAGTCCCAACAGTTTGTCAACGAAGTTGTGGGCACCATGGGGATCTACACCACCGACGGGGTGGAGAGTTACTTCAAGGACGCCATCGTTGCCCGGTTGACCGATCTCTTGGGTGAGAATCTCAACTCCATCTTCGATCTGCCCAAGGTCTATGACGAGCTGGGGATGGCGCTCAAGTCTCGGGTGGCCGATGATTTTGCCAAGTACGGTATCGAGTTGGTGGACCTTTTCCTGGGAGCCATCACGCCGCCCAAGGAAGTTCAGGTGGTGATCGACGAGCGCAGCGGCATGAACGCGATCGGCGACATGAACGCCTACATGAAATTCAAAGCCGCCAAGGCGATGGAGGATGCAGCCGAGCAGGGCGGTGAAGGTGGGGGCAACGTCGGCGCCGGGCTGGGTGTCGGTATGGGTGCCGGCATGGGCATGATGCTGCCCCAAATGATGAAAGAGGCGATGCAGGACTCCGGAAAAGGAGGTGCTGAGGGAGGACAGGCGCCGGCCAAATCCGAGTCGGGGGATCAGACCACGACGGGCGCGGCAGCCGCAGGTGCCGCCACCGCCTTCTGCCATCAGTGCGGCCAGGGGTTGCCGGAGGGAGCCCGCTTTTGTCCTTCCTGTGGCACCAAGGTCGCCGAGTAGCCCCCTTCGACCATGCCGCCTGAGCCCTCGGCCGGCACCACGATTCAGTGTCCCCAATGCGGCGGTGAGAGCCCGCTGCCCACGGGACGACAACTCGTTCGCTGTCCTTTCTGCAGCGGCACCCTCTTTGTCGATCGCTCGGCCGTCGTCAGTCACTACAGCCTGCCGACGCTTCTCGATCGCGACGAAGCGGCGGCGGTTCTGCGCCGCTGGATGGCTGGCAACAGTACGGTCAAGGGTCTCGATCGCGAGA
>CALILB010000305.1 GCA_938016625.1 uncultured bacterium
CACCGCGGCGCTGTCGATTTCATCGACAAGCAGCGCTACTCGTTGGTCGACTTCCAGGCCCTGGGCAGGATCCTGATCGACAAGATACTCCTGGTCACCGGGGCACACGTCCAGCCACCGGAGGCGGTCACGCCCACACCCGGGCCGGCGGAGCACACGGGGCCCGAGAGGCGGGCACATCCTCGTGTGAGCAGCCCGCAGGCCACCCGGACCCCGGCCTGCGATCTGCTGCTGATAGGAGCCTCCACCGGCGGACCGGTGGCGATCCGCGAGATCCTCGAGGACCTTGGCACCGAGCTGCGGGTACCGACAGTGGTGGTGCAGCACATGCCCAAGGGTTTTACCCGCGCCTTTGCCGAGCGGCTCAACAGCCAACTCCCGGTACCGGTGCTCGAAGTGTTGGGCAACGAGCCTCTGTTGCCTTCGGCCGTCTACATCGCACCGGCCGAGCGCCACCTGGTGATCCAAGGCACCCCGGGCGAGCTCACCGTCGTCGCCACCCCCGACCCCGAGGATGTCACCCACCGACCCTCGGTCGATGTTCTCTTCTCCTCCGCCGCCCGCATCCCCGAGCTGCGCACTATCGCCCTCCTGCTCACCGGGATGGGCAGCGACGGCGCCGAGGGAATGAAGGAGCTGGCCGGCGCCGGCGCCCAGACCCTGGCGCAAGATGCCGAAACCTCGGTCGTCTATGGCATGCCCCGGGCCGCCGCCGAGCTCGAGGCCGCCCACGAGATCCTGCCGCTAGGACAGATCGCCGACCGTCTGAGAGATCTAATTGGGTGACAGGTTACTTAATTCACGAATCGTTGAATTAAGTAACCTGTCACCGTTCTACATCCCATGGCCGGGCATCTCCGGCTCGAGATCTATTCCCAAGCCGTCGGCCAACCGGTTGTAGTAGGCAAAGAGCCCCGTGACCTGGACGATGTCGTGTATGGCATGGTCGTCGAAACCCTGCTTGCGGAGCGGCTCGAGATCCTGCTCCACCATCCGGCTCGGTGTCAGCGTCAGCTTGACGACAAAATCGAGCATCGCCCGGTCGGCCGGGTCGAGGTCGGCCCGGGTGTGGTCGCTCTTGATCGCCGCCACCAGCGCGTCGGCCCCCGCCTGTCCCTGAACCTCGGCCCGGAGGTCCTCGCCGTGGGCCTCGGCTCAGTAGTGACAGTCGTTGACCGCTGAGACCGTGGTGGCGATCATCTCCCGCTGCGCCCGGCTGAGGCCGCAGGTGGGCGAGTGCATGATCTCGATATAGGTCCGGGTCGACGAGCGCAGCACCTTTGGCCGGAGGCTTTGGATGCTGATGATGTTGTAGACCTTCCCCGCCCGCTTGACCGCGGCGTTGTAAAGCTGCTTCAACAGCCCCTCCGCCTGCCCCGGACGAATCACCCTGATCCAAGCCATGGTGCCCGCATCGAACTACAGACCCGCAATGAAGTCAAGCACCGACCAAAGGATCTTGCCCCGGTAGGTCTCACTTCATCTGGTGGAAAGAGCCGAGAGGTTGCGTCAAACCTGGTTCGCGGCGTAGACTCCGCCGCCAGCGATACGCAGAGACAATCCGCAACCACACGTCTCGAGTAGGAGGCTTAAATGAGGAAACCAAGTGCGATCTTGACCGGACTGATTCTAGTAGGCCATGCGTTTGCCGTTTCGGGCGTCTGGGCACAGGACCAGCCGGACCCCGAGCTGCTCAAGGCAAAGGAGTTATTCGAAGGCGCGGGCATCCCTGGAGACAAGTGGATCGAGGGCGAGACTATGGTTCCCCATGTCGCCCCTGCAGCGCATTTCAAGGCCACAATGTTGTATTACCCCGGCACCGAGGAGCTTCAGCCAGACGAGGTTCGGGTGACGTTTATGGGTTCGACCTACTACCCGAATCAGTCGCAGTCGGGAATGAGCATCTTCGTCGAGTTGGGGAACGGAGACAACTTCGTTTTCGATCTCGGCATCGGCTCACTCCGCAACTACAACTCGTTCAGCATTCCCTTCAATACGATCAATCACGTCTTCTTCTCACATCTGCATATGGATCACATGAGCGACCTTCCCTACTTCATGATGTTCCGACCGATCCAGGGCGGGTGGACGCCGCTCAACATTTATGGCCCTAGCGGCTCCGAGCCGCAGTACGGAATCGCACAGATGGTCGAGCACATGATGAAGATGACCGCCTGGCATCAGGACAGCTTCAATGCTTGGCCGATCGGAGAGGGGTACGATCCAGTAGTTCACGAGTTCGACTTCATGGATGAGGGTGGTGTTGCATACGAGCAGAACGGCGTGAAGATCACTCACTGGCCGACCTCTCACACCAAAGATGGAGCCACCAGCTACCGACTGGATTGGAACGGTCGGAGTCTTTGTTACACCGGCGACAACCGACCCAACAGCCTGACCATCAAGTACTGCAGCGATGTTGACATGCTGATCAGTGAGGTCCAAACCGCGACCGTCTCGATGTCAGCGCAGGCTTTGGGTATGCCCGTGGCGCTGGCGGCCTACACCATCGACACTTCGCACACACCGGCCTATGGACTCGGCTACATCTGCAACGAGGCGCAGCCCAAGGTGTGCGTGGCGACGCACTACAGCTACGACGACATCTTCAACAACGAGACGGTGGCGGAAGTGCGCCACCACTACAAGGGAGCGTTTGCCTTCGGTGCGCCCGATCTCGTCACCTTCAATATCCACGGCGACGGCAAAGTCTGGTGGCGCGAGGGCGTGGCAGCCGATTCCTCCCAGACGCCAAGACCAGCTTTGAAGAGCCCAATCATCAAGTTTCCTGCGCCGCGCCATCAGGTCTACGACGTGATTAACGATACGATCGAGGCCAACGAAATCCCGCCCGAGAAGTGGTATCCGGAGGGTCACATGCCGGAGCTGATCCGCGAATGGCCTCTCACCAAGGACATCGAGATCCCCAACCCGTTTGCGACCCCTCCCCCGGAGTAGACGAGGCGCAAGCAATCGTCGAGTGTGGCACCTTTCCCAGCGAAAGGTGCCTCCGAGAGCGTCAGCACGAACGAGTGGTAGCCGGTAGGCGCCGCTCGGCTTGCGCCTCCAGACGGTAGAATCCTCGGACTCCCAACGGCCGTACCAAGATCGGCTGTCAAAGGCTAGCTTTGGACACTATCCGCAATTTCTGCATCATCGCCCACATCGACCATGGCAAGTCGACGCTGGCCGATCGCCTGATCCAGCGCTGTGGGGGCGTCGAGGAGCGCGAATTTCGCGACCAGATCCTCGACTCGATGGACATCGAGCGCGAGCGCGGCATCACCATCAAGAGCAATACGGTGACCCTCAACTACAAGGCCCAGGACGGCAACGAGTATCAACTCAACTTGATCGACACCCCGGGTCATGTCGACTTCTCGCACGAGGTGCGGCGGTCGCTGATGTCGTGCGAAGGGGCGTTGCTGCTGATCGACGCCGCCCAGGGGGTGGAGGCACAGACCCTGGCCAACCTCTATCTGGCGTTGGAGTACGACCTCGAGGTGGTGCCGGTGATCAACAAGATCGATCTGCCGTCGGCCGACATCGAGAAGGTGCGTGAAGAGATCGACGAGGACTTGGGGCTCGACCCCTACGACGCGGTTCTGTGCTCGGCCAAGCAGGGGACCGGCATCGACGACGTGCTGGAGGCCATCGTTCAGAAGCTGCCGCCACCCGAGGGCGACCCCGAGGCGCCGCTGCAGGCCCTGATCTTCGACGCCCAATATGACGCCTACCGCGGGGTGGTCATGCTCTGCCGGGTCAAGGAGGGAACGCTCGCGCCCGGCCAGACCATCCGGTTGATGCACTCGGAGAAGGAGTACGAGGTCGAGGAGGTGGGCCTGCTCCAGCTCAAGCAGGTCAAGGCCCACCATCTCGCCGCCGGTGCCGTGGGTTATGTCATCGCCGGCATCAAGACGGTGCGGGACATCGCCATCGGCGACACCATCACCGCTGCCGAGCGGCCGGCCGCCGAGCCCCTGCCCGGCTACAAGGAGGCCAAGCCGGTGGTCTTCTCCTCCATCTATCCGATGTCCACCGACGACTACGAGGACTTGGCCAAGGCGCTCGACAAGCTGGCGCTGAACGACGCCGCGCTGACCTATGAGAAGGACTCCTCCACGGCGTTGGGATTCGGCTTCCGCTGCGGCTTCCTGGGGCTGCTCCACCTGGACGTGGTGCAGGAGAGATT
>CALILB010000306.1 GCA_938016625.1 uncultured bacterium
TTCGACCGGCTGCTCGGCTCCGGCTGCCGGCTGAGGAACTTGTACGGGAGGGAGATCGGACTCTTCAACCGCGATGATGCTGCCATACGGCGGGGCCGTCTCCGAGATTCCCACACCGCCGGCTTGTCGTTGGTCGAGGTCTCTGAGCGCCGCTTCGAGACTGGCGACCTGCTGCCGCAGTCGTTCGACCTCGACCTGGGCCACCGTGGCGTTCTCCTGCAGCTCCATCACCCGCCTCTTGATCTCAGCCATCTCGGCGGAAGAGCTCTGATCTCGACTTCCAGCCGTCGTACTCGAGCATCCAAGCGCCAGGAGACCGGACAGCATCGTCAGACAAAGGCTCTTTTTCATTTGGCCGCTCTCTTTTCAAATTTCTTCTTCAACTTCTCCACCTGCCGCTGCGCCTTCTCACTTCTCTTTTCAACATCTTTCAAGTACGGGCTGTCGGGATACTCGGTCTGCAATCGTTCCAGGGCCGCCTTGCCTTCATCGGGCTTGTTGGCATAGTAGGCGGCGATTACGAGGTAGTAAAGGGCCCTGTCTGTCTTGCTGTATTCAGGGTACTCCTCCAGCAGTCCCGTCAGGCGCGCAACCGACGCGGTGTAGAGGTGGCGACGGAAGTTGTACCGGCCGATGATCATCTCGTGATCGGCGAGGTTTTCACGCAAGGCCGCCATCTCCAGACGACCTTCCTCCGCGTACTGGGTGCCGGGGTAGATCAGCAACAACTCGTTGTAGGCATCCAGGGCCTGACGTGTCGCCGTCTGATCCCGATCGGGCCTCAGCATCCTCTTGGACAGACTGTTGGCTAGTTGGAGTTGCACATACCCGGCCCGGTCGCTGGTCGGGAATCGGTTCAAGAAATCCCGATACTTGGCCTCGGCACGAATGAAGTTCTCACTGCCCCCATCGAGATAGTAGGCATCGGCCACAAGCAGCAAGGCCTCGCGACCTGCCGCCGAGTTGGGTGCTACCTCGAAGGTGTGGCTCAAATACTCTCGCGCCTGAGAGTACTTCTTCTTTTCCATCAGCTCTTTGCCGATCTCCAGAGCCTCCTCGGCCGAGAGCTGCAAAATCGGGTCTTCCTTGACGCCTCCACACCCGGCAACCAGGGCCACGAACAGCAACACCAGCGAGACCTGGAGCAATCGCTCTTGCCTATTTGTCCGGACGAGCATCAGGTCGCCTCCGATTCCGCTCTCGAGCGCAGGGCCGCGATGGTCGCGGCAGGATCCTTGCTGCCAAATACAGCGGACCCCGCCACACAAAAGTCCACTCCCGCGGCTGCGACCCGGCTTATGTTGTCGAGGTCGACGCCGCCATCCATAGCGATTGTCACCTCCAAATTCCTCTCCTGCACCTTCGCCTGCAGTCGCCGTGCCTTGGCCAGAGCATAGGGCAAGAAGCTCTGGCCGGCGAATCCCGGATTCACCGACATGATCAGAACAAAATCGAGCGCCGGCAAGATATCGTCGAGCACTTCGATCGGTGTCGCGGGGTTGAGCGCCACACCGGCTCGAGCTCCCTTTTCGCGGATGCGAGTCAACAGCCGATCGAGGTGTGCGGCCGCCTCCCAGTGAACCGACAGCCAGGACGACCCGGCCTCCAGGTACCGATCCAAGAGATGCCCGGGATTGGAGACCATGAGGTGCACATCGAGAGGCAGATCCGTCCGCCGGGCGAGAGCCTCGATCACCGGTATACCGATCGTCAGGTTGGGTACGAAATGACCGTCCATGACGTCGACATGGAGAAAGTCGGCTCCTCCCCGTTCGCAAATCTCGACAGCCGACTCCAGATCGGCCAAATCCGCTGCCAGTATGGAGGGTGCGATAAGCACGGTCTTCAGGCTCCCTGACCCACACGTTCCTGCGTCGTGACGACCAATGAGATGACGTCACGCCGACGCAGTGGATGACCCGGCAAAGGGAACTGCCGCAGGACAACGCCCGAAGCGATTCCCTCATAGGGCTCGAACTTCACGCTGCCGAGACGGAAACCCCTGCGGTCGAAGAAGCGACGGACCTCCTCCAGATCACGATAGACCAGATCCGGCATCAGATAGGTCTCGGACCAACTTCCTTGAGAGAGAAAAAGGGTCACCGGGGCCGCGCGTCCGACACGCGTTCCAGCTGGAGGGTCTTGGGCCACCACTGTGCCGGCCAGCGGGCCCGCGCTGTAGACGCTGGCCGTACGGCCGACAATGAGACCGGCCGCTGTGAGCGTCACCTGCGCGGCCTGCAGCGCCCGGCCGTTGAGATCGGGAACCTCCAGTAACTCAGGGCCCAGGGAGACGGTGACCTCGACCGAGCTGCCCCGCTTGACCAGACTGCCGGCACCCGGCGATTGCTTGAGAATGTGACCGGCCGGTACCTCCTCGTCGTAGCGGTCGGCGGCCGCGGCTCGGCGCATCCGCAGCCCATTGTCCAGCAGACGGGCCCCCACCTCCGCGTCCGACAGCCCCACCAGCTCGGGGACCGTGGTAACGCCGCTGCGGACAAAGAGACT
>CALILB010000307.1 GCA_938016625.1 uncultured bacterium
ACCTACGAAGAAGCCAAGGCCGCGCGCGCCGATGTCATCATGGCAACCGGCCGGTCCGACTATCCGAATCAGGTGAACAACGTACTGGGCTTTCCCTTCATCTTTCGTGGGGCACTGGACGTGCGCGCCACGGGCATCAACGAGGAGATGAAGCTGGCAGCGGCTCGCTCCCTGGCGGAGCTGGCAAAGGAGGATGTGCCCGACTCGGTGATGAGGGCCTACGGTCTGGAACGGCTGGAGTTCGGCCCCGAGTATCTGATCCCCAAGCCGTTCGACCATCGAGTCCTCATCTGGGAGGCGAGTGCCGTGGCCAAGGCGGCGATGGAGAGTGGGGTGGCCCAGATCGAGATCGATCTCGACGAGTACAGGGAGCGGCTCGAGCGCCTGCTGAGCAAGTCTCGTGAGGTCATGCGGATCATGATCAACCAGGCCAAGTCCAATCCCAAGAAGGTGGTCTTTCCCGAGGGGCACCACGAGAAGGTTTTGCGGGCCAGCCAGATCATTCTCGACGAGGGATTCGCGCAGCCGGTTCTGCTGGGTTCCGAGACCAGAATCCTGCAATCCATCGAGGAGCACGGGTTCCCCCTCGATCAGGTCACCATCATCGACCCGGTGTCGACCGAGAAGAGGACGGAGTATGCAGACGAGCTGTTCAAGATGCGCCAGCGCAAGGGCGTGACATTGGCGGAAGCCAAGGAGCTGCTGCGCAACCCGACGGTTTTTGGCGCCATGATGGTACAGCGTGGCGATGCCGATGCGCTGGTAGCCGGGGTCAGTCAGCACTACCCGGAAACCATGCGTCCCGCCTTGCAGGTGATAGGAAAAAACGAGAAGGTGTCGAGAGTCGCCGGTCTGCACATGATGATCGTCAAAGACGAGGTCTACTTCTTCGCCGACACGACGGTCAACATCCAGACGAGCGCCGAAGAGTTGGCGGACATAGCTATCTTGAGTGCCGAAGTTGCTCGCCGATTCCACATCGAGCCCCGGATCGCCATGCTTTCGTTCTCCAACTTCGGCAGCGCCAAGCACCCATTTGTCGACAAGGTGCGCCGGGCGACCGAGATCGTCCGGCAGCGTCGTCCCGATTTGATGGTCGACGGTGAGATGCAGGCGGACACCGCGGTCTCTCCGGAGCTGCTCGACGAGGTCTTTCCCTTCAGCACGCTCAAGGGCGGAGCCAATGTGCTGATATTCCCGGATCTACAGTCGGCCAACGTGGCCTTCAAGTTGGTAGGGCATCTGGGTGGTGCCGAGGCCATCGGTCCGATCCTGATGGGTATGAGAAAGCCGGTGCACCTGTTACAGCATGGCTCGGAGGTCAAAGACATCGTCTATATGACCGCCATCGCCGTTGTCGACGCCCAGGAGGCGGAACGAGAGGCGAAAGAGGCGAGCCCCGAAGCCGCGGTACCCGTGCTGCGATAAACTCATCCGTTCACAGCGGATAGGAGGGGGGGAATCATGAGTACGACACCGGTACCGCGTCCGATCACCGAAGTCGCCCAGGATCTGGGCGTCGAGCGCCAAAACCTCGTGCCCTACGGCGACGACAAGGCCAAAGTCCGTCTCGAGGCCATGGAGTCGGGCCGCCCACCGGGCAAGTTGATTCTGGTATCCGCGATAACCCCTACCAGTGCCGGGGAGGGCAAGACCACGACGTCCATCGGTCTGGCGCAGGGGCTGGCCAAGATCGGAGAGAACGTCTGTCTGGCGCTACGGGAGCCCTCTCTGGGGCCGACCTTTGGCATGAAGGGTGGGGCGACCGGTGGCGGCAAATCGGTCGTTGTTCCCACGGCGGACATCAATCTCCACTTCACCGGGGATTTTCACGCCATCACTTCGGCCAACAACATCCTCGCCTCTCTGGTGGACAACCATATCTACCACGGCAAGAAACCGAGAATCGACTCCCGTCAGGTGATCTGGCGCCGGGTAGTGGACCTCAACGATCGGGCTCTGCGTCATGTCGTCATCGGGCTTGGGGGGCGGCTGCAGGGTGTGCCGCGGGAGACCGGGTTCGACATCACCGCAGCCTCCGAGGTGATGGCGGTTCTCTGTCTGGCCAAGGATGCCGACGATCTTCGCCAGCGCCTCGGTCGGCTACTGGTGGCCTTCACCTTTCGGGGTGAGCCGGTGACGGCGGCGGACCTCGGCGCGGTGGGCTCGATGATGGTGTTGCTAAGAGACGCCGTGATGCCCAACCTGGTCCAGACCGGCGAAGGTGTACCGGCGTTCATTCACGGTGGTCCCTTCGCCAATATCGCTCACGGCTGCAACTCGGTGATAGCCACCAAGATGGCGCGAGCTCACGCCGACTGGACGATTACCGAGGCCGGTTTTGGCTTCGATCTCGGAGCGGAGAAGTTCTTCGACATCAAGTGCGTCTCGGCGGGTCTCGACACGGCTGCCGTGGTGCTGGTGGCAACGATCCGGGCTTTGAAGCGTCACGGCGGCATCGAGAAGGCCGATCTGGACAAGCCGGACTCAGGAGCTGTGGAGCGGGGACTCGGCAATCTACTCAAACACATCGAGAGCATCCGCGCTTTTGGTGAGACACCGGTGGTGGCCCTCAACCAGTTCGCCAGCGACAGCTCCGAGGAGATCGAGGTCGTGCGCAAGGCCTGCGCCGAGGTCGGAGCCCCATTTGCCGTCGCCGACCATTTCGAGCGCGGGGGTGAAGGGGGAGTCGAGCTGGCAAAGACGGTGGTCGAGCACGCGGAAAAGACGGCCGAGCCCTTCAAGCCGCTCTACGACTGGTCCGAGCCGGTCAAGACGAAGATCGAGAAGGTGGCCAGCACCATGTACGGCGCCGCCGAGATCACCTACTCCAAGCTGGCGGAGCGCTCGCTCAAGAAGATC
>CALILB010000308.1 GCA_938016625.1 uncultured bacterium
CATCGCGGCCATTCTACGTTGCCGCGTCTTGGTCTGCAGTGAGGCTGGAATTGCTCGGTCTTACCGCTCGAAGGGGCGGGCGTCCTTGAGCCGCAGGACCGGTGTCCCACGATAGCGGTCGAGCTCGAGCGAGCCCAGGGCTTCGAACCGACCCTGAAGATCCGAGAGCCGCTCCTGCCATCCCCAGCCAAGCAGCTCGACAGCCGCACCATCCGGTGAGATCGATCGGCCGGCGAGGTGGCCACGTCCAAAAAACCTCGGGGAGCCGTCCAGACTCAAGGGGCCGACGCGAATCAGGGGCTGCTGGTTGCCGATGCCGAACGGCTCGAGACGGTCGAGACCGACCAACAGCTCGGCGGTCAATGCCGCGGGCTCCAGGTCGAGCTCGTACTCGAATTGCTGGCGGAAGAGAGCCGGCTCCCAAGCGGCGCCGGCCTCCTTCTCCCACTCCTGTTGCAGCTCTTGCAGGCGTTTGGTGGGGGCGGTGAGGCCGACGGCCTGCGAATGCCCACCAAAGCGCACCAAGTCGGCTCGCCATGGCTCGAGAAATCGGTGGAGCTCGATTCCCGGCAGGCTGCGGCCGGAACCCGTGGCCTCTTCACCATCGACACTCAACAACACGGTGGGTCGAGAGAGCTCTCGCGCCAGACGTCCGGCCGCCACCCCGACCACACCCCGCTCCCAGTCCGGGCTCCAGGCGAGAAGGATCGATGGCAGGGGGCTGCGCGAGACGAGCTGTGCCCGCGCGTCGTCCATGATTCGGGCCTCGGCCGCTTGACGCTTCCGATTCAGCTCCTCGAGATGGTTGGCGAGCTCCCAGGCCCGCTCCCGATCTCTGGTCAGCAGGAGATCGAGGGCGGGTTGAGGGTCATCCAGGCGACCTGCGGCGTTGATGCGTGGCCCGATGCGAAAGCCGACGTCGGCAGCCGAGAAAGGGGGTCGGATACCCGCCCGCTGGATCAGGGCCTGAAGCCCCGCGGAGTGGGTCTCGGGCAGGGCAGCCAGCCCCAGTGCGGCGATGACCCGATTCTCACCGACCAGCGGCACCAGATCGCAAATGGTGCCGAGAGCCGCCATCCGCAACAGCGACTTGAGCGGCACCTGTTGTCCGACCTGGCGGGCAAAGGCGACGGCCAGCTTGAAGGCCAGACCGGCCCCTGACAAATCGGTAAAGGGATAGGAGCAGCTGTCACGGTGGGGGTTGATCTCGATCGTATCCGCGGGTAGAGGCTTCTCGGGCAGATGGTGATCGGTAACGACGACGTCCACCCCTGCCGCGGTGGCGGCCTCGACGGCCACGTGCGAGGTGGTACCGCAGTCGGCGGTGACGATCACCGAGCAGCCTTTGTCCCGCGCCCGCTCGACGTGAACCGGTTGAAACCCGTAGCCCTCGCGGAGACGGTGCGGCAGGATGGCGAAGTTCTCGAGCCCGCAGGCCGAGAAGACGGCGGTCAAGATGGCGGTGGCCGCCACCCCGTCGGCATCGTAGTCGCCGACGATGGCTACCCGTTCGCCACTATCGAGCGCCTTTTGCAGACGCGCAACGGCTTCCTCCATACCCTGCAAGCCGGTCGGGTCGTGAAGTTGGTCGCCGGCCGGTGCCAGAAATGAATCCGCCTCGGGACCATCGGTGACACCTCTGCGGGCTAACAACTCGGCCAACCAGGGAGGATGGCCAAACTGTTCGAGGTGGGCTGCTTGCTCCGGGACCGGAGCCGGCGACCACTCAGTGGATGTCACTCCGGTCAACCCTTTTCGTCAAAGGCCCCGAGCACCCGAAAGCGGTCGTAGCGCTGCTCGAGCAACTCGTCGGCACTTTTGCCTTCGAGCTCCTCGAGGTTTCGGGCCAGCGCCTCACCCACCACTCGACAGGCCTCATCGGGATCGGCGTGGGCGCCACCCAGGGGCTCGGGGATGATCTCCTCGATGACCCCGAGCTCGAGCAGATCGGGTGCGGTGAGACGCATGGCGTCGGCGGCCTCGGGTTTCTTCTGCTGGTCCTTCCACAGGATGGCCGCACAGCCCTCGGGCGAGATCACCGAGTAGATGGCATATTCGAGCATCAGGACGCGATCGCCGACACCGAGAGCCAGGGCACCACCACTACCACCCTCACCGGTGATGGTGACGAGGATGGGAACCCGCAGTGAGGCCATCTCGATGAGATTGCGAGCGATGGCCTCCGCTTGACCCCGCTCCTCGGCGCCAATTCCGGGGTAGGCGCCGGGGGTGTCGACAAAAGTGAGCACCGGGATGCCAAACTTCTCGGCCATCCGCATGACCCGCAGTGCCTTGCGATATCCCTCCGGGCGGGGCTGGCCGAAGTTGCGCTCGATCCGTTCCTTGGTGCCCCTGCCCTTCTGATGTCCGACGACCGCCACCGATCGGCCGCGAAAGGTGGCCATCCCGGCGACGATGGCGGCATCATCGGCATGGGCCCGATCGCCGTGGATCTCGACCCAGTCCGACATCAGACATCCCACATACTCGAGGGTGTAGGGACGATCGGAGTGGCGGGCGACAAGGGTCTTCTCCCAGCGGGTCAGCCGGCTGTAGACCTCTTTGGTGGTCTTGTCGAGGTCCGAACGCAGCTTCTTGAGCTCCTTGCGACGGCCGCTGCCGGGTGGAAAACCCTCCAGCTCGTCGATCCGCCGGCGCAGCTCTTCGATTGGAGCCTCGAACGGTGCTTCCAGGGCGCACATGGAGGGCCGGGACGCTAGCAGAGCGCCCTCTCGGGAGTCAATTCGGTCAGCGGGAGGTTGCGCGGGGATTCCAGGCGTCGGGGGCGGTGTTGAGACACCAGTACCAGAGCTCGCGGTCGAAATCCGCCACCGATTGGCTGAGGACTCCGGTGATGGCCTCGTCGGTCTCCACCCCGTCGCTAAATGCCTGCACCAGACCGTGGATGGCCTCGAGGCCGTGCTCCGTCTCCAGGAAGTGCATTGCCCACATGGCCTCGTCGTAGGCGACGGTAACGAGCTCGGGTGCCGCCATGCTGCCCAGGGCGCTGTCCACCAGTGGAAAGGCCAGCAGGCGCTTGGTCAGATAGTAGCTCTCGATCGGGTTGATGCGGCTCTGGACCATTTGCACGTGCTGCGCCAGTCCCTCTTGAAACCAGTGCGGCGCCTGGTTGGAGGTGCTCTCGGCGAGCATGGCGTGGGCCAGCTCATGGGTGACAATCGCCACCAGCTCCGGCGCGAAGCCGACGATATCGGCAAAGGGCAGACGAATATCGCCGTCGAAGAGCCCCAGCAGATCCACACCACCCGACCAGGTGGCCTGGAAGTCGTTCCAGGGCAGCAGATGAACCTGGGTTACCTCGTTCGACTCCATCGGTATCCAGCGCTGCAGACGGCGCCGCTCGGACTCGAGGATCTTACCCATGGCCTCCGCCAGGTAGGCGTTCTTGGTCCGTGGATAGCGGATCTCGAAGTGCTCGGTGCGATAGAGGGTGTAGGCCTCGGCCAGACTCTTCTGCAGACGGATCTGCTGCACCAGGTCGTAGCCGATCGGTTGCGGGGTCTCGGCATCCGCCTTGGCCACGAGCTTCAAGGCCAGGTCGAACTCCTCCTGGGCGATGAGCAGGTCGGCAAGCTGCAGCAGCGTGCCCGAGTCGACCCGTCGCTTGCCCATGTTGCCTTTGGCCAGACGGATCAGCAGGGCGCGCGCTTCGTCGATGCGGTCGAGCTGCTGCAATGCAGCGGCGCGCAGCCGCACGAGCTGTGAAGGAAGTCGGTTGGTGTCGGATTCGATTCCCTGGGTGAGGTCGACGAGCTCCTGCCACTTTCCCCGCCGCGCCAGGGCCTGGGTCGCGCGTTCGAGATCGCGCCGGATTCGCGGTTGGGTCAGCGCACCGGTCGACCGCAGCACCGTGGCCAGCTCGTCGATGCGGGAGATCACCAGCGTCTCTTCACGTCTCCTCCAACTCCGGCCGTCGTAGACGGCGGCACTGGCGGAGGCCAACTGGCACCCCCCGGGAACCCAGAGCTCCCCCTGAGCGAGATCCACCACCAGCAAGCTGCCGAGGACACGGCTCGGTGTGCCTTCGGGCACCGCCAACGGCTTGGCCCGCCGAAAGCGGCAGGGTGGCACCGGCTCGGCGGGATTGCCGACCTCCAGGTGCTCCCGCATCGTGATGTCGTCGAGGAGATAGGCCAAAAGGGGGTTGGCAAACACATCGGCACGCTCCATG
>CALILB010000309.1 GCA_938016625.1 uncultured bacterium
ATCGACCGAGAGCGGAAGGCCTGGAAAGAATGAGGGCCTCAGTGCCCCGCGCTCTGCTCGTCTACCCTGAGTTTCCACCCTCGTACTGGGGCTTCCGGTATGCGCTCGAGCTGCTCGGCAAGCGGTCGTCCATGCCGCCGCCATGAAGGGCTGTGTCGGCATACGTCAAGAGAACGCCTACGAGGAAGAGAGGCGGGCGCCGCTCGCACCCGACCACGTCGCCAATCTGGTGCGTGAGCACCGGCTTGGCGTGATCGTCGAGCCCTCGGCCAAACGCTGCTTCTCCGACGCCGAGTACGAGCAGGCCGGGGCCGAGCTGTCGGCCGACCTGTCGCCTTGCCAGGTCGTATTGGGGGTCAAGGAGATCCCGCCGGAGAACGTCCTCGCCGGCCAGGTCTACTGCGCCTTCTCCCACACCATGGCCGGCCATCCCTCGACGATGCCGATGCTGGCCCGGATCTTGGACTTGAAGAGCACCTTGATCGACTACGAGATGGTGCGGACCCCGCACGGCCGCCGGGTCATCTTCTTCGGCCATTTCGCCGGCTATGCCGGGATGATCGACGCCCTCTGGGCGCTCGGCCGGCGCCTCCAGTGGGAGGGGATTCCAACGCCGCTCGAGGAGATCCGGCTGGCTTTCGAGTACGAGAGCCTCGACGCGGCCCAGTCGGCGATCAAGGCGATCGGCGCCAGAATCCGGCGCGACGGACTGCCGCCATCGGCCGCACCGCTGATCTTCGGCTTTACGGGCCAGGGCAATGTTGCACGTGGCGCTCTGCGGATTCTGCGACTGCTGCCAACAGTGAAGCTCCAAGCCGACGAGCTCATCGACTTCTGCCGCGCCGGCCGCTTTTCCAACGGCACCGTCTACAGCGTCCAATTTCGCCAGCGCGACCTCTACGAGTCGACCGAGCCGGGTCGCGAGTTCGACTGGTCGGCTCTGCACCGGCGACCCGGGACCTATCGCAATCGGTTCGAGACGTTCGTCCCTTTCCTATCGTTGCTGGTCAACGGCATCAATTGGGATACCAGCTTTCCGCGCCTGGTGACCAAGAGCTTTCTGCGCTCACTCTACGAGCGAGATCCGAGCCCGCGTTTGCGGGTGATCTCGGATATCACCTGCGACGTCGGAGGGTCGATCGGGGCGACCGTCAAGACGACCCCCTCGGGACGTGGCGCGGCCTACGTGTTCGAGCCGTTGTCCGGCGATGTCAAAGAGGGCGTCGGCGGAGTCGGTCCGGTGATCATCGCGATCGACACCCTGCCGAGTGAGCTGCCGAGGGAGGCTACGACTTCCTTTGGAGACGCGCTGGCGCGCTTCGTACCGGAGCTGGCCGCCGCCGACTATCGCGTCGAGAATGCCGGAGAGCTGCGGCTGCCCCGGGAGATCGCTCAGGCTGTGATCGCCCACCGGGGGCGGCTGGCCGACCGTTTCCGCTATCTCGAGTCGGCCCTGTCAGAAACTCGGTGACAGTCTACTTATTTCGCGGACGACAAGATCGTGCCGCGACCACTTCGAATTGAGTGGCCTGATGTCGCCGGGGTCCCTCGTGTGCCGGTTCTTGCGCTTCGCAGGCCATGGGCGTACGCTCACCCTCAGGCATGTCCTGCGACTCGATCGACCGAGAGCGGCAGGCCTGGAAGGAATGAGGGCCTCAGTGCCCCGCGCCCTGCTCGTCTACCCTGAGTTTCCACCCTCGTACTGGGGCTTCCGGTATGCGCTCGAGTTGCTTGGCAAGCGGTCGTCCATGCCGCCGCTTGGTTTGTTGACGGTAGCGGCGATGTTCCCCGCGTCGTGGGAGCTGCGACTGGTGGATTTGAACGTCGAGGCGCTCGACGACTCCGACCTGGGATGGGCCGACATGGTGCTCACCTCGACCATGGTGGTTCAGCAGCGGTCGCTGCGGGAAGTGCTGGCTCGCTGCAATGCTCTCGGCAAGCCGGTGGTCGTCGGGGGACCGTATCCGACCTCGTTCGCCGCGGAGATCGCGGGAGCAGATCACTTCCTGCTGGGCGAGGTCGAGGAGATCTTCCCGCGCTTTCTTGCCGACTGGGGAGCGGGCCGGGCGGCACGGGAGTACCGGCCCAATTCGAAGCCGGCGATAACGGCGACACCGGTGCCGCGGTTCGAGCTCCTGGACCTGTCGGCCTACGGCTCGATGGCGATCCAGTTCTCGCGGGGCTGTCCCTTCGACTGCGAGTTCTGCGACATCACGAAGCTCTTCGGGCGGGTGCCACGAACGAAGACCAACGAACAGATGCTCGCCGAGCTCGATGCGCTCCGTTCGCTCGGCTGGCGCGGGGCGCTCTTTCTGGTCGACGACAACTTCATCGGCAACAGGAGGGAAGCGATGCGGCTTCTGCCGGCGATTGCCGCCTGGCAGCGGCAGCACGGCTTTCCGTTCGATCTCTACACGGAGGCGAGCATCAACCTCGCTCGCAGCGAGCCGCTCATGGACGCCATGGTCGAGGCCGGCTTTTCGATGGTCTTTGTCGGCATCGAAAGCCCCAACCCGGAGGCCTTGCGGCAAACGAACAAGCCCCAGAACGCAGCACGCGGTGAGGAGGAGTTCCTGCTCCACGCCGTTCGAACGATCCAGGCCAAGGGCCTGGAGGTCACCGCCGGCTTTATCCTGGGGCTCGATGGTGACGGCCCCGAAGTCTTCGACGCCGAGGTCGACTTCATCCAGCACGCAGGCATTCCGATCGCCATGGTCGGCCTTCTGACCGCACTGCGAGGGACG
>CALILB010000310.1 GCA_938016625.1 uncultured bacterium
ACCGGGTCGGTGCTCACGGTCTCCGCCGGCTTCCGGCGCTTGCGCCACTTCATTTCCTTCTCCGCTCCAAGACGAGACAGCCGGCGCCGTCCACTCGCCCCTGCCACCCCGGCTCGAGGACGGTGGCGCTGTGCCGCTCGACTACGACCGCCGGGCTCTTCAAGCTTGCCCCGGGCTCCAGGGTGTCGCGATCGTAGATCGGCGACAGGCGCCATTCGCCGCCACAGAGGATCTTTCGCCAGGCCACCGGCGGTGCCGTCTTCGACGGACCGATCTCCGCCACCGGTTCCGCTTCCGGTTGCCCGGCCGATGCCACCACCCGGAGCGATTCGAGCTCTATCGGGCGGCGCTCGGGTCGATAGCCGTAGTGCTCCTCATAGACCTCGAGAAAGGCCTTTTCGAGCGAGAGTGAAGTGCCAAGAGAGCTCGAGCTACCGAGCTCGACGGTGAGAGTCGACTCCTGCCCGGCAAAGCGCAGATTCAATTGACGGTGCCGAATATCGACCTCGCCCCAGGAGACCCCTTCACCAACCACCGCCGCCGTTGCCTCCTCCTCCAGCTCGTCGACCACGGAGATCAGCTCCTCCTCCACCTCTTCCAGCGGCCGCAGGATCTGGCGCTCGGCAAAACGCTCGAGCCGTGCATTGCCCAAGCCCAGAGCGCTGAGCAGACTGGCATCGGCAGGCACGAGTACTCTCTCGATCTCCAGGATCTCGGCCAGCCTGCAGGCATGCTGCCCACCGGCGCCACCAAAAGCCACCATTGCGAAGTCGGCCGGACGGTAGCCCCTTCTGATCGAGATCCGGCGGACAGCTTCCGCCATGCGCTCGTTGGCGATGTCGAGGAATCCTTGCAGCATGTCGTCACTCGACAGGTCCCCGTCGGTGCTCTTCTGCACCTGGGCGTGCACCTCCTCGGCCTGTCGCTCGGCGGCCTGCCGATCGATTGGAATCTCGAACCGATCGGCGTCGAGCCGCCCCATGAGCAGATTCACATCGGTAAGGGTCAGGGGGCCGGCGGCGCCATAACAGGCAGGCCCCGGCTGCGCCCCGGCGCTTTCGGGTCCCACCTTGAGCTGCCTCCCATCGAAACGGCATATCGATCCGCCGCCGGCGGCGACGGTCTCTATCGCCAGTGCCGGTGCCATGAGCTTGGCATCACCCACCCGGGTCTCAAAGAGATAGTCGTAGTCACCGTCGTAGCGCGACACATCGGTCGACGTGCCGCCCATGTCGAAGGCCAGGGTTTGCCGGTAGCCCGAGCGAATTCCCGCCAGGGCCGCCCCCACGACTCCGCCCGCGGGACCCGACAGCAGACTGTCCTTGGGCAGAAACTCGTCGGCCCGCACCAGCCCGCCGGCGCTGGTCAGACCATGGAGGGCGCCGCCGCCCAGTACCCCTTCGACCCGTCCCATATAGGTCTCGATCATCTGCGACAGATAGGCATTGACCACCGCCGTCTCCGCCCTGGGCAGAATCTTGATGCGTGGCGCCAGCCGTGCCGAGCAGGAGACGTGCTCGAAGCCCAACTCCAGGAGAATTGCCTCGACCTCCTCCTCGTGACGACGGTCGACATAGCTGTGCAAAAGGGCCACCGCCGCCACCCGGATACCGTCCGCCAGCAGACGGCGTCCTTCGGCGCGGACCGATTCCCGGTCGAGCGGCCTCAGCTCCGATCCATCGGCCGTCAGCCGCTCCTCCACCTCGACCACGGCGGCATACAGTGGGCTCGGCTTCTCGACGGCCAAAGCAAACAGATCGGAGCGCTGTTGGGTTCCGATCGCCAACAGATCGCCAAACCCCTGGGTAATAAACAGCGCGGTTGGCGCACCGCGGCGCTCGAGCAGGGCATTGGTGGCGCGGGTGGTCGCCAGCCGCATCGTCATCGGGGGCAGCGGCTGTTCGAGGACCGTTCTGGTGACCAGCCGGGCGGCGAGGATCGGGGCCTCCTCTCGGACCTCGAGCTCGCAACCCGCTCCCTCGACCCCGCCGGAGAGCGGCGAGGCGAGCTCCAGGGTCGCCGTAGCCCCTTCGTAGCCAACGACCGGCACGGTCTCTTCCGGCTTCGCCAGCAGCCGGAGCCGAGCGCCCGAGAAGAAACCGTCGGGCAGGGTCCATGAGCCGGCAATCCTCAGCCGTTTCGGCTCGAGCTGCTCGGCGATCCTGCCACGCAGACAACTGGAGCTCAGCACCTTGGCCCGGTGCAGACGGCCATCGAGATCACGCGCTACACAATCGGTAAAGGTCCCACCGGTGTCGACCCAAACCTGCCAGGGTCGAGCTTCGGTTTCGCTGTCAGCTGCCGAAGAGTTGTCCGGCAATCGTCACCTGGCCTCTATCCGAACTGCAGTAAGGGTTGCCGGCACCTAGTCGCCGATGATCTTGACCAGGACTCGTTTGTCGCGACGACCATCGAACTCGCCGTAAAAGATCTGCTCCCACGGTCCGAAGTCGAGCTCACCACCGGTGATCGCCACCACGACCTCTCGTCCCATGATCTGTCTCTTGTGGTGGGCATCGGCGTTGTCCTCGCCGGTGCGGTTGTGGTGGTAGCGCTCCGCACTCGCGTCGAAAGGTGCGAGCTCCTCGAGCCACCGCTTGTAGTCGCGGTGGAGACCCGACTCGTCGTC
>CALILB010000311.1 GCA_938016625.1 uncultured bacterium
CAGATTCTGGCGCGCCAGTTGATGGTGCTCATCTACGTCGAAGAGAGGCTCGGTGCTCGGGTCTTTGTCGGTCTCGAGGAGATTCAGCGGTACTACAACGAAGTGCTGGTGCCGGCGCTCGAAGAGAACGGTCAGCCCATCCCGCCTCAGCAGGAAGTGCGTGAGGAGATCAGGGCCGTGCTGCGGGAGATGCGCTTGAACGAAGAGATCGAGCGCTGGACCGAGGAGCTCCGTCAGGAGGCGGACATCGTCGACTTCTTCGACGATCCCCGCGAGGAGCTGCCACCCCTCGTCATCTCTTCCCAGAGTCAGGAATCCGACAGCTGAACGCTGCCGGTTGATGAGCCGTAGAGCTCCGCATAGCGGGCCCGGCTGCTGGCGACTTTGCGCAGATACTCTCTCGTCTGGGCGAACCCGACTTTACTGAAGTACTCGGCGGCATCCCGGCTGTAGCAGTGACTCTGCCATAGCCTGGCCTGATCTTCGCCGGCGTTGTAGGCGGCGATCATCATGTGCTGGGCACCCCCGTAGCGATTGGCCAGATCGCCAAGGTAGGCAGCACCGAGGGCGATCGAGATCTCGGGTTGGTGAAGGTCCTGAGCCTTGATTCGTGGCAGCCCGATGGTGGCGCCAAAACGTCGAGCTGTCGGCAGGACGAATTGCGTCAGACCCCGGGCGGAGGCGGTGGAGACGGCGTCGGGATCGAAGCGGCTCTCCTCTCGGATGATGGCCATGAGCAGCATCGGATCGATGCCGACTTCCTCGGCCCGGCCGACGATTAGC
This sequence comes from uncultured bacterium, assembly GCA_938016625.1. Taxonomy (GTDB): domain Bacteria; phylum Acidobacteriota; class Thermoanaerobaculia; order Multivoradales; family JAHEKO01; genus M0029. The sequence continues at coordinate 784 of CALILB010000311.1, forward strand.
GGATAGTAGGGGAGCGGGTAGAGGAGCGCCTGAAACTCCGAAGGCAAGAGTCTGGCCGGCACGCTGCGCGGTACCCGCCGCAACAGGATCTCGGCCTGGCGCATTGCCGGTCGGATCAGACCCGAATGGGCGAGGACTCGGCTACCGGTAAGCCCAAGAGGGATTTCGGCGACGGGAAAGTGGCGCACGACCACCGAGGGGTCCTGCTCGACGATCCCGAGGGCGAGCAGCAGCTCCTCCGGGTCGCGAGAGGTTGTTTCCCACAGTGGCCAGTCGGCCGGCGGTACCATGGTCAAATCCAGAAAGCCCCGTGCCGCCGGATCGCGGTGGAGATTTCGTTCCAGGCGCCCGCGCGCCTCCTTGCCCACAGGATCGGTATCACCCAGCAGCAGCCAGACGCTGTGCAGATCCCGGTTGCGCCCCGATTGGGCGAGCCGCTTGGCCTCTTCTTGTGAAGTGGCGGCCAAGGGCGGCGCCGCCATTCGCCGGCGGGCATCCTGTGCCAGTGGGTGGTAGGTGTCGGCCAGCAGCACCGAGAGATAGCGTCTGACCGCCGTCTGTTTCTGGTTCTGGAGCTCGGCGAGTCGGCCTCGCCAGTAGTCGACCTCGACCTCGGTGGGACCGGTTACCCGACCGATCTGCTCCAGCCAGGCGGCGGCCTGCTGCGGGCGCGAGCGCACGATCTCCGAGGTCGCCAGGAACAGAGCGGCCCGCTCGAGCAGGCTGCGCCATCCCCGTCTGGTGCGCAACTGGCCCAGCAGCTCGGCGGCGGTGTCCTCTCTTCCACTTCGCCACTCGACCCGGAGTGCGGCGAGCAGGGCCGCTCCGGTCCAGTCGCCCGTCGGGTCGACCTCCCGAACTCGGCGATAGACCCTGGCCGCGGCCTTCCAGTCCCCATGGAGCTCGAAGCAGCGTCCCTGTTGGTAGAGCGCACGGGCCTGTCTCTCGGGGTCGCTCTCATCGGCCGCCAGCTCGCCAAATCGCACCGCGGCGGCGGCGTAGTCACGAAGCCAGAAATAGCCTCTGGCCAGCGAGTAACGGACTTCCAAGAGCTCCTCTTCCTCGCCGGCAGCAGGGGTCCGCGAGTCGTCTCCCAGACCGACCTCGAGAAAGAGAGTCGACTCCTGGAACTCCCGGTGTCGATGAAACGTCATGCCGACCATGAGCGACACTTCCGCCGGGCTTCTCGAAGGCGGGGTCAGCGACGCGATGCGCTCAGCGGCCCCGCGGGCGGTCTCGTCCTCGAGGCCTTCTTCCAACAGCTCGACAAGGAGAGGCCGGGCCCGGTTTGGGCGCCGCCGGCGAAGCTCACAGTCGGCTGCGGCCAACTCGAGGGTGCGGCGCTCGTCGGCGGGGAGCTGCCAGTTGCCCCTCGCGGCCAGCAGCCGGCAATCTCCGCCCAGGGCCAGGGAGCGAGTCAGGAGACGAGTGGCGACAGGTATCAAGGGCTGTGGCGGCTCGTTGGCCAGCAGAGTGGCCAGCAGACCGGCCGCCACCTCGGGGTGCTCCATGCGGAATTGGTTCAAAGCCAATCGGTAGCGGCTGTAGCCGCTGAGTGCGGGGGTGGCGCCCATGGCCTTGGCGAAAGCGTCATGCGCGTCGAGTCCGCGTCCCACCGCTTCGAGCAGATGCCCATGCAGATAGTCGAATCCCAGACGCTGAGCCGAGCTCGGTTGCTCCTCCAGGGTCCTCTCGACCTCGACAAGCGCCGTCCGCAGCTCACCCTCGAGCTGCAGCTCGACCACAGCGGGACGTGGATCTCCCGCCAGCAGGGTGAGAGCGAGAGCCCAGATCATCCAGGAGGCCAGCCGAGCGGGCGACCGCCGAGAAGGTGGAGATGGATGTGAAACACCGACTGGCCGG
>CALILB010000312.1 GCA_938016625.1 uncultured bacterium
CTTGGCAAGCTCATAAATGACAGCACTTTGGTCGACAACGCCGAAAGCGCTGTGGGCCACCTCGACGGGATTTTGAGCCAGGTCGAGAGTGGCGACGGGGCGGTGGCGGCCCTGCTCAACGACCCGGCCACCCGCGACAAGGTCGAAAAGTCGCTCGACGCGATGAGCACCCTGACCCAGGATCTCGCGGCGCTGGTGGCGGACATCAAGGAGGGTGAGGGCCTGCTCGCCACCATGCTCTTCGACAAGGAGTACGGCGCCGAGGTGCGGGAGGACATCCAGAAAATGATCATGAACCTGCGGGTGCTCTCAGACAGACTGGAACAGGGAGACGGCACCCTGGGTCAGCTGATCAACGACCCGCAGGTCTACGAGGCGATGAACGATATTATTGTCGGCGTCGACGAATCGAAGATGCTCCGCTGGTTGGTGCGAAACCGCCAGAAATCGGGCATCAAAGTTCGCTACGAGGATCAGGTCGAGGGCGAGGAGGGACCCGAATCACCCTCCCAGGATCAGGAATAGACTGCGAAGATGAGCGCGCACATACTCGTAACCGGCGGCGCCGGTTTTATCGGTAGCCATCTGACCCGTCGACTGCTCGACCGGGGTGATCGGGTCACCATCCTCGACGACTTCAACGACTTCTACGACCCGGCGCGAAAGCGCGCCAACGTCACCCAGGTGGCGGACAGGGACGGCTTCTCGATGGTCGAGGGCGACATCCGGGATGCGGAGCTCGTCGACAAGCTCTTTGCCGAGCAGCGGTTCGATGGCGTTGTCCATCTGGCCGCCCGGGCCGGCGTGCGGCCAAGCCTCAAGGAGCCAATCCTCTACGAGGACACCAACTGCATCGGCACCCTGCGCCTGCTCGAGGCGGCTCGCCACCACGGCCCCGATACCTTTATCTTCGGGTCCTCCTCCTCGGTCTATGGGATCAATCAGAAGGTGCCCTTCTCCGAGGAGGACGAGGTCAACCAGCCCATCAGCCCGTATGCCACCACCAAGAGAGCCGGCGAGCTTCTCTGCTACAACTATCACCACCTCTACGACATGAATATCGCCTGCCTGCGGTTCTTTACCGTCTACGGCCCGGCACAGCGACCGGAGATGGCCATCCACAAGTTCACCGACCTGCTGGCCCGGGGCGAAGAGATTCCAATGTACGGCGACGGCTCCAGCCGCCGTGACTACACCTTTATCGACGACATCATCGATGGCGTGGTGGCCTCACTCGACCTCGCTCCGCCATTCGAGATCCTCAATCTGGGTGGTGCGGAGACCACGGCGCTCGCTGATCTCGTGCGTATGATTGCCGAGGAGCTTGGCGTAGAGCACCGGGTCCAGTATCTTCCCGATCAACCCGGTGACGTCCCTATCACCTACGCCGACGTCCGCAAAGCGGGACGTGTCCTGGGCTACTCGCCCCGGGTCTCCATTCGCGAGGGCTTGAGACGCTTTGTCGAATGGTATCGAGAGAACGATTCAGCAACTCCTGACTAGGGAGTAATCGAAACGATGAAAATCTGCGTTGTAGGCACAGGATACGTGGGTCTTGTCACCGGGGCCTGTCTAGCCGACTTCGGCATGAAGGTCGTCGGCGTGGACAAAGTCGCGGACAAGATCGAAGCGCTCAAGCAGGGTGAGATACCGATCTACGAGCCCGGGCTCAAGACCCTGGTGCGCAAGAACATGGACGAGGGTCGGCTCCGCTTTACCACAGAGCTGGGGCCCGCCCTGGAAGACGCGCGGGCCATCTTTATCGCCGTCGGTACCCCTTCGCGTTCCGACGGCTCCGCCGATCTGACCTTTATCCGCGAGGTGGCCGCCTCGATCGGCACCCATCTGACCGGCTACAAAGTCATCGTCACCAAGAGCACTGTGCCGATCGGTACCGGACAGATGATCCGAGAGATCGTCGAGAGCGAGAGCGAGCACGACCAGGCATTCGCCGTGGTCAGCAACCCCGAGTTTTTGCGCGAAGGTTCGGCGATCGAGGACTTCATGGTTCCCGACCGGGTCGTCATCGGCAGCGACGAGCCCCGGGCCATCGACATCATGCTCGATATCTACTCGCCCTTGCGGGTCGCCGACGTGCCCTTCGTTATCACCAACGTAGAGACGGCGGAGCTGATCAAGTACGCCTCGAACGGCTTTCTGGCCACCAAGATATCGTTTATCAACGAGGTAGCTCGTCTGAGCGAGATTCTGGGCGCCGATGTCGAGACCGTGGCCCGTGGCATGGGGCTGGACGAGCGGATCGGTCCCAAGTTCCTTCATCCCGGACCCGGTTTTGGCGGCTCCTGTTTCCCCAAGGACGCAAGAGCTGTGGCCCAGATCGCACGCGATCAGGGCATCGAGTTCGAGATCATGGAGGCCGTCCTCCGCGTCAACGAAGGCACCAAAGTGAGAATGGTCGAGAAGGTGTCGCAGGCCTTCGCCGGACTCGACGACAAAACCGTCTGCGTCTTGGGGCTGTCGTTCAAGCCGGAGACCGACGACATCCGCGAGTCGCCCGCCCTGGAGATCGTCGACCATCTGCTGGCAGCCGGCGCCCGGGTGCGGGTCTTCGATCCGGTGGCAATGCCGGAGTGTCGACCGCTGTGGCCCGATGTCTACTTCGCGGAGACCTCCTACGACGCCGCCAAAGGGGCCGACGGCGTCGTCATCGCCACCGAGTGGAATCAGTTTCGGGCGCTGGAGCTTGGGAGACTCAAGAAACTCTTGTCCCAGCCCTTGATCGTCGATCTCCGCAACATCTATGAGCCGGCCAAGATGAAGGCCGCCGGCTTCGAGTACATCTCCGTCGGGCGCCCAAACGCCCGCCTGGCGGAGGTCGAAGCATGATCACCTCGATCGTGACCGGCGGGGCCGGGTTTCTCGGCTCCCATCTCTGCGAGCGTCTACTGGCGGAAGGGCATCGGGTCGTCTGTGTGGACAACCTGATCACCGGCACCAAGGAGAACATCGCCCACATTCTCGACCACGACGACTTCGAGTTCCTCGAGCACGATGTGACCAGACCGTTCGAGGTTCTGGGAACCATCGACAACGTGCTCCATTTCGCCTCCCCCGCCAGCCCTATCGACTATCTGGAGCTGCCCATTCAGACCTTGAAGGTCGGCTCTCTCGGTACGCACAACACGCTCGGTCTGGCCAAGGCCAAGCAGGCCCGCTATCTGTTGGCATCGACCTCCGAGGTCTATGGCGACCCCCTCATCCAT
>CALILB010000313.1 GCA_938016625.1 uncultured bacterium
GAACCCGAGGCGCCTGAACCCGAGCCGCCTGCGCCCGAGCCGGATGAGCCCGACAAGGATCACGAAGAGGCGATGGAGCTGATGGTCGAGGCCATCGAGACCCTGGTAGGTGAAGATGCGGGAGTTCTCTGGGGCTCGGTGGTCAAGCAAGCCATCCAGCGGAATCTGCCTGCGTTTACCGAGACGGAATTCGGCTTTTCCAGCTTTACCGAGTTATTGGAAGAGGCCGAGCGGCGCAAGCTCATCAAGCTCAAGAGGGACGAGCGGTCGGGGACATATATGGTCACCGGTTTCTCACCCCGATAGCGGGGTCCACAGAGACCAAAAATGGGCTCCTGGTAGAGGCGGGCGAGTGGCCGGTTTCAACCGCCCGGGCTCTGAGTTCTTGTGATCATTTCCCTTGACAAGCAAATGCCATAAAATCAAAAGTTTGAAAGTTGTGCAGAGCAAGTGATATCTTCTCGCCTGCCTTCGGAAAGCAAGCTATGACTACAGCCCACATGGAGGTGTTCGAAGAGGAGCTCGGGCGTCTCGAAGCCGCCCTGAACCGTCTACGGCACGACTCCAACGCCAAGGCGGTCTTCCTCATCGACAAGAACGGCCAGCAGATTGCAGCGGCTGGAGACGTGGAGGACTTCGACAGCACCTCCTTGGCCTCTCTGACTGCCGGCAACGTCGCCGCCACAGACGGTCTGGCCAAGCTCATTGGTGAGCGTGAGTTCTCTGTTCTCTTTCACGAAGGCAAGCGGGATCACATCCATATCTCCATCGTCGCCAAGCGAGCCATTCTTCTGGTCATCTTCGACGAACGCTCCTCTCTGGGCCTGGTGAGACTGAGGGTCAAGAGGGCAAGCGCTGAGATGGATCGGATCTTCGACGACATGACCAGGAAGAGCGAGCTGGGCCCCGAGGGGAGGGTTGAGCCGAGTCCCTTTGCCGAGATCACCGACGAGGACATCGACTCTCTGTTCAGCGATTGAATGGAGATGAAGCCGGCCTCGCTCACAGGGCTGCGAGCAGGAGCCATGGAGCGAGATGCCGGCTTGTTCGTTCTAGCTAGTAGCGGGGAAGGATAAGCCAGAGTCCTTGCCATGACGTTTATCAACTACGCCGCCAAGGAGATCAACTGCAAGATCGTCTATTACGGTCCCGGTCTTGGTGGAAAGACCACCAACCTGCAGCACATCTTCACCAAGACGGCGCCCGAGCGCAAAGGCAAGATGATCTCTTTGGCTACGGAAGCCGATAGGACTCTCTTTTTCGACTTTCTGCCCCTGGATCTGGGCACGATCCGGGGCTTTACCACCCGATTTCATCTCTACACTGTCCCCGGCCAGGTCTTCTACGACGCCAGTCGCAAGCTGATTCTCAAGGGTGTGGACGGTGTCGTGTTTGTCGCCGACAGCCAGCGTGAGCGCATGGAAGCCAACGTCGAGTCGATTCGCAATCTCGAAGCCAATCTGAAGGAGCACGGTTTCGATCTGTCTGCGATCCCGTACGCACTCCAATTCAACAAGCGCGATCTTCCCAACGTCATGCCGGTGGACGAGATGTACAGGATGCTGAATTTCAAACGCGAGCCGACTTTCGAGGGGATCGCACCTCAAGGGGTCGGCGTCTTCGATACTTTGAAGGCAGTGGCCAAGCAGATCTTGATCGAACTGCGAAAGAAATAAAGATAAGAGAGGGAAAATGGCAAAACGCTGGAAGAAGGAGGACGTCACCTATCTCAAACGCTATGCCAGGAAGAAGAAGCTCGAAGAGCTGGCAGAGCGCTTCAAAACAGACAGCGAGACGGTTCAGAAGAAGCTCGACGAGCTGAACATCCTGGCACTCGATAGCCCACCCAAGGCTCACGCCGTCGACCCCGATATGCTCAAGCTCTACGAGCAGGGGCTCAAGGCCTTCCACCAAAAGAAGTGGAAGGCGTCAGCGGAGTTCTTTGCCCGGACCTTGGACAGCACCGACCAGGTCGAATTCGCCGACCGGGCAAGGCGATACGTCGAGATGTGTCGCCAGCAGCTCGAAGCCGAATCTTCCGCCCCCCGCGACAGTGATCCTTTCTTGCTGGCTGTCTTCGAACGGAATCGAGGGAATTTCGATGAGGCCCTGGAAATCTGCGGCCGTGGCGGACGCGAGACAAAAGACGAGCGCTTCGCCTATCTGGCCGCTTCGCTTCTGGCGGTGATGGGAAAAGAGGACAAGGCGGCTCAGATGTTGGCCCAGGCCATCGAAATGAACCCCAAGAACCGAATTCATGCCTACCACGACTCCGACTTCGACGCCCTGAGAGAAAGCTCGGAGCACAAGCAACTCTTCGAACAGGATTGAAAATGGCGGGCCGGGCACTGCCCACGTCGGCGGTGATACTTGCCGCGGGCAAGGGCACCCGGATGCACTCGTCGCGCCCCAAGGTGCTGCACCAGGTGGGGGGCAAGCCGCTGCTGGCTTGGGTCCTTCGGGCCGCCCGCGAGGCCGGCTGCCAGCACCTGTTCGTGGTGGTGGGGCATGGGGCGGACGAGGTCCGGGCGGAGCTGGGGGCCGAAGACGTCACCTGGGTCGAGCAGAACGACCAGCTCGGCACCGGTCATGCCTTGGCGCAGGTCGAAAGGCACCTGGAGGGCCCGGCCATGCTGCTGGTCCTCTCGGGAGACGTGCCGTTGGTCTCGTCCACCACGCTGGTGGACTTGGTGGATCTTGCGAACCGCGGCTGGGGTGCCATGGCAGTGGCCGAGCTGCCGGATCCCGGGTCTCTCGGTCGGGTCGTCACTGGTGCCAACAGTAACCTCGAGCGGATCGTCGAAGCGCTCGATGCCACGGCAGAAGAGTCGGCCATCAAATGGGTCAACGCTGGTCTCTATGCCCTCCCGGCGCCCGAAATCTTCGCTCATCTGGCCGATCTCGAGACCGACAACGCCAAGGGCGAGTTCTACCTGACCGATGCCCTGACCGCGGCCGCCGCTGCCGGCCGCGAGGTGGCATTGTTTACCCTGCCGGACTCGAGCGAGGCCTGGGGTGTCAACGACAGACGGGACCTGGCACGAATCCAACAAGAGGTGCTGCGGCGAAAGACGGATCAGCTGATGGCGGCCGGTGTGACGATCCTCGACCCGGGTGTGACGACTGTCGAATGGGATGTCGAGATCGGTACCGACACCGTGATCCATCCCCAGGTATCGTTGTCGGGCTCGACTCGGATCGGCAGCGGTTGTGTGCTGAATCAGGGGGTCTGGATTCGCGACTCCACGCTCGGCGACAACGTCTCGGTGGAGCCGTACAGCGTTCTCGACGGTGCCGAGGCAAGCGATTCCTGCCGCATCGGCCCGTTTGCCCGCCTGCGGCCGGGTGCGGTTCTGCTCGCCGGGGCACGTGTGGGCAATTTTGTCGAGGTCAAGAACTCCCGGCTGGGTGAGGGGGTAAAAGCCAATCATCTGGCCTATCTCGGGGATACCACGGTGGGAGCGGAGTCGAATGTCGGGGCAGGGGTCGTGACCTGTAACTACGACGGGCAGGCAAAGCATCACACCGAGATCGGGCGCAACGTCTTCATCGGAAGCGATACCATGTTGGTGGCACCGGTCGAGGTGGGGGACGACGCGGTCACCGCGGCCGGCTCGGTGGTGAACAAGGATGTGCCACCCGGGGCCCTGGCGATCGAGAGGACCGAGCAGCGCAACATTCTCGGGTGGGCCAAACGGCGTATCGCGTGGCGGAAGAATAAGAAGAATACTTGAGTCATGTGTGGAATCGTCGGCTATGTCGGGCAGCGTGAGGTCGTCCCGCTTCTGCTCAATGGTCTGCGCAGCCTCGAATACCGGGGCTACGATTCGGCCGGCGTGGTGGTGCTGCGGGACGGCAAGCTGGAGGCGGTCAAGGCCGAGGGCAAGCTGGATCGGCTGATCGAGAAGCTCGACGAAGAGCCGCTGGGAGGAGATTACGGCCTGGGTCACACCCGCTGGGCGACCCATGGTGTGCCATCCGAGAGAAATGCCCACCCGGTGGTGGATGCCCGGAAGCAAGTGGCGCTCATCCACAACGGCATCATCGAGAACTTCGTGCCACTCAAGGAGGAATTGATCACTCAGGGGTGGCAGTTCACCTCCGACACCGACACCGAGGTCATCGCCAACCTGATCAGCTCCTTTCTCGAGGACCACCTGAGCGTCGCGACGGCCAAGGCGGTCAAGAAGCTAGAAGGGATGTACGCGTTTGCGGCCGTCTCGACGAAATCAG
>CALILB010000314.1 GCA_938016625.1 uncultured bacterium
GGTAGACCTCCCCCATCCCACCCTCCCCGAGTTTGGCGGTGATCTTGAAATGCGCGAGGGTTGTGCCGATCATGGCGACCTGGCCGATAAAGCCCATCTGTGTGCAGCGATTGAGGTGACACGATTCTACTCCAAGTCGAAGCCGCACTCGGTACATTGGCGTTGAGGGCCCCAGGAGACAGACTCTGCCCTGTGGCCGGATAGGAACTTGCTTTTCTTGACCTCGACCAGATCCCTACCGCGGGACAGTGCCAGATGGTGTCAGTGAGGTAGGATGTTGAGCAATCTGTTGCAGAACCAGATGCGATTCGCGAGTGCGATCATAGCTCTCGCTGCCATTGTGGCAGCCTGTGCCCCGACCGACCGGGAGGACCACCTGGAGGTGAAGGTGCCGCTGCATCTCGAGGACCAGATGCTGCATGCCGCCTACTCTGGACCCGATCTACCCCAGGATCTTCCTCGTCCAGTCGAGTGGCAATTCACCCAGCCGCACCCCGACTGGACGACGCGGCGCTACGACGGTGACCAAGCCCTCGAGACTGAACAGCTCGACGACGGATTGCGCATGCACCTCACCGAAGTGGATCGAGTCGGGGATGTTCTGAGGGGTCTTTTTGTGGTGAGCCTGCCGGGCTGGAATTTCGACGACTGGGATCGAGCCATCATCCAGGCCCGCACGAGCTCGGCCAAGATTCGCTACCTGCAGCTGGCGCTGAACCTTGGAGAAGGTAAGCCCACAGAGGAAGGGTCCCCACGGCCCTATGTAAACGTCGGCGGCGGGACCACTCTGATCGCCGACGGCAACATCCACACCTACAGCCTGCCGCTGGCTGTCGGCTTGCCGGGCTGGGAGAACCCGCCGTGGACCGAGGTGGTTCTCGTGTTCTTGACCGAACAACCAGCCGCCCTCGATCTCGTCTCACTCACGCTTGTACCCAAGGCTGCGGTTTTCGGGGACGCGACCGCTGGAAGTCGCACGGTGTCGCTGGGAGGGGGCTTCCGAAGGTCGCTCTACCTCCATCCTGGAGGCCGTCTCCGGTTTCCCGTCCAGGTGCCTGAGGGCGCACGGCTGGCGACGGCTCTGGGAGTACCGGTTGCCGACAGTGAGGTGACTTTTCGGATCAACCTCGTGGATGGGGAGACAACTCACGAAGTGCTGGAGGAGAGCCCTGTCGCCGCCGGCGAATGGCACCAGCGAAGTGTCGATCTGTCCGCCTTCGCCGGCAAGAAGGTGAGCTTGGAGCTGGCGGCCGATGGTGGCGCTGCCGGAGAGGTCACCCTCTGGGGCGAGCCCACGATAACGACACCATCGCACTCACTGGCCCCGAACATCATCCTCTACGTCATCGATGGGGCGGGTGCCGACTGGATGAGCCTCTATGGATACGATCGTGAGACGACGCCGATTCTGGAGACACTGGCATCTGAAGGCGTGGTCTTCGAGAGGGCCTACAGCAACGCCACTTGGACCAAGCTCTCCAATCCGTCGTTTCTGACATCGCTCTACCCGACTGCACTCGGTTTCTTCCGCTCGATGTCGGACCGGGTGCCGGAGGGGGTCGTTACACTAGCTGATCATTTCCGGCAGGCCGGCTATTTGGCCAGCTTCATCACCTCGAATCCCGTCGGCTCCACCAGCTCCAATCTGCAGGAAGGCCCCGACGCAGCGACGACCGTCGTGCCTGAATTCGAGTGTGTCTCGTCGGCTGCGCTGCAAGATGAGTTCTGGTCCTGGAGAGATGCCCATCCAGACAGCCCTTACCTGGTTCACATCCAGACCACGGACGTCCACGAGCCCTTCAAGTCGCAGCCACCGTTCGCCGGTCTCTACCTGGATGAGGTGGCGAGGGAAGAGTACTTCAGGTGGGACAACGAGATTGATGACTTTGGCGGCTGGAGCGAGCTCGAGGCCTATCCGAAGATAGGCACCACAAAGGAGCGCTACGCCGCGGCCCAACAGGCGCTCTATGACGAATGCATGGTTCATCAGGACACACAGATTGGTCGGTTGATCGAGGATCTGAAGGCGCGCGGGGAATGGCAGAACACCCTCTTGGTGGTTACCGCCGACCACGGCTATCCGGCCGGTAGTCACCGGTTGATGGATCCGATGGAGAGTGGCGCTCCTTTCTTTCACACCTACGCCACCCGCATCCCTCTACTGGTTGTCTGGCCCGGGAAGATCGCCGCCGGCGTGCGCCTGTCGGAGCCGGTGTCGCTGATCGACCTGTTGCCGACACTGCTCGAGCTGGCCAATCTACCGCCGGCGACAAGGGTTCAGGGTCGTTCGCTTTCCGAGGCGCTTCTTGCAGGCGCAGAGCCCGATGCACGGCCGTTCTTCATCGACATGCCGGGTACGGACTTCGACACCCAGCAGATGATCGGAACTCTGGAGATTGTCGATGGGCGCTGGGGTGCTTCATGGGTCATCAACTCGAGACCGATGGGCGAAGAGCCCGAGAACCGGGCGCACCACGGCGATGGGCTGGAGAACCAATATGGGCGCTCCGAGCCCTTGTTGGTGTACGACCTGGTCGATGATCCCTTTTGCCAGCGGCCCGTAAACGA
>CALILB010000315.1 GCA_938016625.1 uncultured bacterium
ACCGGCCCCAATTTGTCGATCGAGGCCCGCACCACCCGATCCACCCCTTGTTGCACCTGCTCCACCCCGGTGGTCAGGGCCTTTTCACCAAACCGAACCAGATCGTGCATGACCTCGGTGGAGATCTTGGAACGGCCGTCCCGCCCCTCGCCGAGAATGATCTGAGCCAGAGTCTGAGCCGTCACGTCCTCGGAGTTGGCGTTGTCGACGACCCTGATCTCCTGCCCCTCTCGCACCCATTCGGCGATCTCGTCCAGCGAGACGTACCGGCTCTCTTCGGTGTCGTAGAGTTTGCGGCTTTCATAGCGCTTGATCAGACGTACCATGACTTGACTCCTGCGGAATGGGTACTTCGGCTGCTCCCTATCGATCGAGTTGCCGCTCTGCGGCATCAATTTCGAATCATTTATACCGCATTGCGGCAAATATGTCAACCTTTCGCCGCAGCGCGGCAAAGTCGGGTAGAGACCGCTTGGGTCGGGGGCCTACTCGAGGCGATCACCGAATTCGCGGGCCAGCTCACCGAGCGAGGCCAGATCCGCGGGCTCCCGCGGGAGCAGCGGGATGTCCACCAGCCGTTGCTGGTCCGACAGCAGGGATTGGAGCTTTTCCAGGCCACGGGCATCGCGCTCGGCCAGCCAGGCCAGGAGCCAGCGTCCGTCCGCCTCCCCGGCCTCGGACTCCGTTGGGACGCCGGGCTCGCCGTCCGCCCGGGGGTGGATCCGGTTGACCACGATGGGACCCAAGCGGTACCCGGCCTCTTGCAGACGCCGGGCAAAGAAAAGCGTGTCGGAGTTCCTCTCCTCACCGGGCGCGGCCACCAGCACGAAGAGCGTGCGTGACGAGCGCAGAAGCTGCTGAACTTCCACCGCTCGCTGTCGGAAACCGTCGTAGAGAGGTGCAAAGGCCTGGAAGAACTCAGCCATGTCCCGCAGCAGATCGAGCCCCACGACCTCGTCCAGGTACTCCTCGAATTTGGCGCCAAAACGGCCCAGGCGGGTCGTAGCCTTCAAATGCCCCGTGGAGTCGAACCAGGGCTTGAGCGCCAGCTTGAGGGCGCCGCTGTCGAGAAAAGTCACGATCCTCTCCGGCGCCTCGAGAAAATCCAGCGCCTGGCGGGTCGGTGGCGTGTCCAGAATGATGCGCTCGTAGCGGCCCGCATCGAACACCTCGAACAACCTTTCGACCGCCATGTACTCAAGTATCCCCGCCAGGCTGCCGGCGAGCTGCCTGTAGTAGCGATTCTCCAGGATTCGCCTCTGGTCGTCGGGGTCTTCCGCATACCGCTCCACCAGACGGTCGAAGGTGCGCCGCGCGTCGAGCAGGCTGGCCGCCAGGCGGCCCGGTGTCTCCACCGCCACTTCGACCTCTTCGTCGCGGGCGGCCTCGCCGACTCCGAGCGAGTCCTTCAACCTCAGTGAGGGATCGAAGGTCATGACCAGGGTGTCCTCGCCCTCCCCCGCCGACAACAGCCCGAGCGCGGCGGCCAGCGAGGTCTTGCCGACGCCGCCGGAACCGACGACGACAATGAGGGCTGGCAGGTGCGCGATCACGATCCCTCCATCCTCGCAGCCAGAGCCTCGGTCAGTGCCGGCCCCTGCCCCACCGGGAGCAGCGGCAGCTCGAGGCGCTCCCCGACCCAGTGCTCGTCCAACCGCGCCAGCTCCCGCTCGTTGAGGCTGCGGCGCTGGACCCAGAGGGCGGTCAAGGGATCGTCATCGTCGTCCGCATCGTCGTCCACCGGCGGGTAGAGAGCGTTGATCACCAACAGGTCGGGCCGTCGGTCCAGCCGCTCGTGCATGAGCTGCCGCAACTCGATGGCTTCGCTGACCGGCATCTCTTCGGCCAGGGTGACGACTACGACCCCCGAGCGCTCCGGGCTCGAGATAAAGGCCGCCACATCCGCCGTCATGTGGGCAATGGGTCCCTGGCGGATGACATCCGAGACCAGCAGCGGTGCCGCCAGCAGCGAGACCCCGTGCCCGGTGGCCGGCGCATCCAGGATGACCGTGTCGAACTTGGCCGCTCCCGGAACTTTGCCCTCCACCAACAGCAGGCAGTGACCCAGGATGGCCATCTCTTTGAGCCCGGGCGCCCCCTCCGTGAAGTGCTGATAGATCGGGCTCTCCAGCACGCGGTGGATGATGGCCTCGAAGCGCAGACGCTCGCGGACGACCTGATCGAGGACCTGGCGTGGCTGGAGATTTTGTAGATACAGATTCGGTGCAACCTGGAGAATCTCGCCATCCGATGGGGGTGCGGCCAGCATCTGGTGGACGCTCTCCCGTGGATCGATCTCCAGCACCAGCACCCGGCGCCCATTGCGGGCCATGACTACCCCCAGGGCGGCCGCCACCGAGCTTTTTCCGACTCCCCCCTTCCCGGTGACGACGACGAGCTCCTTCGACTCGAGAGACATAGTAGGCAAGCCTACCCACTATACAAAAAGCGGACACCAAGCGGACATTGAGCCACCGATTGAAATCGGTATAATGTTGCCGGCCGGATCGATTGGCGTTCCAGCCGATTCACAGGAGGAGCGGAGAGATGACTCACATCATCGCGGAACCTTGCGTCGGCGTGAAGGACAAGGCCTGCGTAGATGTCTGCCCGGTTGACTGCATCTATGACAAGGACGAGTGGGAAGCCCTCTTCATCCACCCGGAGGAGTGCATCGATTGTGGCCTGTGCATCGATGCCTGTCCGGTCCAGGCGATCTTCCCGCTGGAAGAGGTTCCCGACAAGTGGAGCGAGTGGATCGCCAAGAACTACGTGGCCTTCGATCTCGAGGCGCCCTGAGCGCCAGCCCACGACAGGAGCAAGAGGGGGACGTGTCGAGGCACGTCCCCCTTTTTTTTGGAGTTTCAGGGCCGGATCTCCGACCTGAATCTCCGGCAGGGCCGTTCTATTTGACAAAAATCTACTAAAATCGG
>CALILB010000316.1 GCA_938016625.1 uncultured bacterium
CCGGGAACGCCGTCGCGCATGAGCGGGGCGATATCGGCACCCCCTCCGCCCAGGGTCATCTCACCCGCCCCGAAGCCGTCGAGCAAGCGGCCGATCTCCTGCATTTTGGCCAGCGCCCGGTCGGCGGGTGGCCAATCGCCGGGATCGCGGATCATCTTGGGATCACCGCCATCGGCCGCCGGACGCAGGATTCCGAGCCCAAAGCCGACCGGGCGCTCGGCACCACCGTCCATCTCGATGGCCGCGACGTGGTCGGAGATCGCATCACCTACCCATTGGTGATAGGCGGTGCTGCCGGAGCCGCCCTGCTCTTCGTCGGTCCACAGCACGACCCGGAGTGTCCGGCGGGGTCTGAGACCGAGCTGTTTGATCAGGGTCAGCGCCTGCCAGGCGGCGATACAGGCCACGCCGTCGTCGTGGGCGCCCTGACCGACATCCCAGGAGTCGTAGTGTCCGCCCATGACCACCACCTCTTCGGGCTTTTCACTACCCGTGATCTCGGCGATGACGTTGGCCGAGTCGGCGTCGGGGAGCTTTTTGGCCCCCATCTGGAGCTTGACCACGACCTCCCGGCCGGCCGCCGTGAGGTGGCGGATCCAGGCGGCATCTTCGACGGTGATGGCGGCGGCGGGGATCCGGGGTATGCCCTCGGCATAGCTCATGGCGCCGGTGTGGGGGGAGTAGATGCTCCGGTTGGTGGCCGAGCGCACCAGCGCCGCCGCCGCGCCCATCTCGGCGGCCGCGGAGGCCCCCCGCCCACGGTATTGGCGGGTGGGGCCGTAACCCTCCCAGGGCACCGCAAAAAGGACAATCTTGCCCTCGACATGTTGGCGCTCGAGGCTCGACAGCTCGTCAAAGCTCTCAACCACGACCAGCGGCGCGGTGATGCC
The DNA here is from genome assembly GCA_938016625.1 of uncultured bacterium. Lineage (GTDB taxonomy): Bacteria > Acidobacteriota > Thermoanaerobaculia > Multivoradales > JAHEKO01 > M0029. The sequence goes on from CALILB010000316.1 coordinate 891, forward strand.
GTCGACCGGCGTGCCGACGCTCCCGCCCAGACCCAGCAGGGCGAGGGGCCTCGCCACCGGTGAGACCATCTCGAGCGATTCGCTTCCCCGTACCCAATGGGGGACCTTGACCGGCTGCTGCCAGACGTTCTCCAGCCCTTCGCGCTCCATCTGTGTCGCTGCCCAGTCGATGGCCTGCTCCAGCTGCTCCGAGCCGCTGAGACGATGACCGATCTGGGTGGTCAGGTAGGTGGCCTTGTTCCAACCATGCTCATCGGTCAATGCGGCGCCGATGAGCCGTCCGGCAGTCTGCTGGTATAGCTCGGTGAGCGTGGGCTCGGGATCGGCCGCCGCGGGTACCCCCGATGCCAGGGCGAAGATCAGACAGAGAACGGAGAGGCTCGAGCGCGGAATCATCGGCGAAGACTACTTGGACTGGCTCAGACCGGCAAGCAGCTCTTTGAAGCGGTCGTGCTCGCGAAGGGGATCGAGATCGGGATCGTTCTCGATCCACTCCTTCTGTCCCATGCCCGAGGTGATCGATTGTTCCAAGCAGTCGATGGCCCTCTCGACCTCGCCCAACTGGGCGTAGACACAAGAAACGTTGTAGAGGACAGAGGCGTTGTCCGGGTCGATCAGCGTCGCCTTGCCGGCCCACTGTACGGCCTCTTCGCGCTCTCCCAGGTGGGTCAAACAGATGGCGCCCAGGTTTACCGCGCGCGCATCGTCCGGATTGAGCTCCAGATGATTCTTGATGACTTCGAGGGTGCGCTTGTACGACTCGTCGGCCTCGGTTTCGCGGCCAAGCCCGTGTAGCGTCTGAGAGAGCAGCAAGGGAGCGTTGTAGTCCTCGGGGTTGACCTCGCAGGCCCGTTGAAAGAGCTCGGCGGCCCGTTCCGGGTTTCCCTGGCCGACCAGTGATCGGGCGTAGAGGTAGTGGGCCTCGAAATTGCGGTGATCGAGGCGGATAGCGGTCTCGAACTCCTCCTCCGCCTTTTCGAACTCCTGCCGCAACGACAGGGCCAGGCCGCGTGAGGCATGCGCTTCAGCCGACTCGGGATTGCACTCGATGGCCTTCTGGCTGGCCGCATCCGCCTCGTTGAGGTTGTCCTCGGTCGACTCGAAGTACATGTAGAGAAACGAGCAGCAGTCGGCCACGCCGGCGTAGGCGCGGGCATACTGGGGGTCGATGATGATGGCGCGGGCGAACATCTGGCGAGCAAACTCGATCCCCTGCTGCCGGAACTGGTAGAAGAACTTGCGGCCTTTGAGATAGTAGTCGTAGGCCTGGACGCTGGTGGTGGCCTTCTCGACACCGCCCTTTTCGGCGGGTGTGAGCTTGACCTGGAGAGCCTCGACGATGCTCTGGGCGATCTCGTCCTGGATCGCAAACACGTCTTCGAGCTCGCGATCGTAGCGCTCCGACCAGATGTGGTACCCATCGGCTACCTTGATCAGCTGGGCGGTGATGCGGATTCGGTCGCCGGCCTTGCGCACGCTGCCGCCGAGGACCGTCTCGACCTTGAGGCGCTCACCGATCTCGCGGATGTCGGAGACCGATTCCTTGATCTGGAAGGCCGAGGTGCGCGAGGCCACGCGCAGACCTTCGATCTTGACCAGGGCGTTGATGATCTCCTCGGCGATGCCCTCGCAGAAGTAGTCCTGATCCTTGTCCGGGCTGAGATCGGCGAGTGGCAGCACCGCCATCGAGGGGATCGCCGACTGCTCGGTTCCGGCTTCCCGCTGGAGCTCTTCGAGCTCATTGCGCAGATCGAGCGCGCTCTGGAAGCGACGGGTCGGCTCCTTTTCCAGACAGCGTTTGATCAGACGTCCAAGATGGTCGGGCAGCTCGACGTTGATCTCGGTGACCGGCCGGGGACTGTCGCGCAGGATCGAGGAGACCAGATCGGCGGACGTGTCGCCGCGGAAGGGGCGCTGGCCGGTCGACATCTCGTAGAGGATCACACCCATGGAAAAAAGATCCGACCGATTGTCGGCGGGCTTGCCCTGCACCTGCTCCGGTGACATGTATGGGACCGTCCCCATCACCATCCCCTCCTGGGTGAGGGCCTGGGTCGGCATCTCGGGATCGGCGGAGGGATCGGGTGCATGGAGCTTGGCCAGCCCGAAGTCCAGCACTTTTACCCGCCCACCCGCGGTAGTCATAATGTTGGCGGGCTTGAGGTCACGATGAGTGATGCCCCGCTCGTGGGCGGCACTCAATGCGTCGGCCAGGGGTACGGCGATCTGGAAGAACTTCTCGACCGGTAGACCTCCCGCGCCGATCAACCGATCGAGGCTGGTGCCGTCGACATGCTCCATGGTGATGAAGTGACCCTGGTCGGAGGCTTCGACCGAATAGATGGTGACGATCGAGGGGTGATTGAGGGCCGCCACCGTCTTGGCTTCACGCTGAAAGCGCTCCAACCGCTCGGGGTCGGCCGCCATCTCGGCCGGGAGCATCTTGAGCGCCACTTTGCGATTGAGCGTCGTGTCTTCGGCGAGATAGACGGTTCCCATACCGCCCTCGCCCAGCTTGTCCAGAATCTTGAAGTGAGAGAGTGTGCTTCCGATCATGGCTGGCTCAATTTCCCTCGTCTAGACGGCTCAATAGGGTCTGGAAGCGCTCGTTGTCCCGCAGCGGATCGAGATCGGGATCGTTTTCGATCCACTCCTTCTGTCCCATCCCCGTGGTGATCGATCTCTCCAGGCAATCGATGCCCTTCTCCAACTCACCGAGTTGAGAGTAGACACAGGCGACGTTGTAGAGAACCGATGGGTTGTCGGGGTCGATGGTCGTAGCCTTCTCCGCCCACTTGAGGGCTTTCTCGCGCTCCCCCAGGTGACAGAGCGACCCGGCACCCAGGTAGAGCGCCCGCGCATCGTCGGGGTTGAGCTCGAGATGCCGGTCGATGACCACAAGAGACCTCTTGAAGGCCTCGGTGGAATCCTCCTCCCTCCCCAGACCGGCGTAGGCCACGGCGAGGAGTTGGGGGGCGTTGTAGTCTTCCGGGTTGACGTCGCAGGCCTTCTCGAATCGTTTTGCGGCCTCTTCCAGGTTGCCCTGGGCAAAGAGCGACCGCGCATAGAGGTAATGGGCTTCGTAGTTGTTGGGATCGAGCCTCAATGCGGTTTCGAACTCGACCTTGGCCTCGTCGAAGCGCTGGCTGAGCGACACCGCCAACCCGCGGGAGGCGTGGGCCTCGGCCGAGCCGGGGTCGATCTCCACCGCTTTGAGACTGGCGGCATCGGCCTCCTGCAAGTTGTCCTCGCTGGAGTCGAAGTACATGTAGAGAAACGAGCAGCAGTCGGCGACACCGGCATAGGGCCGCGAATAGCTGGGATCGATGACAATGGCGCGGGCAAACATCTGGCGGGCAAACTCGAACCCCTGTTGCCGGAACTGGTAGAAGAACTTGCGGCCCTTGAGATAGAAGTCGTAGGCCTGGACGTCGACCTTGGCGGCCTTCTGGACCACCTGCTTGGCCTCGCTGGGGCTCAGGGTCACGTGCAGGGCGTCGACGATACTCTGGGCGATCTCGTCCTGGATGGCAAAGACATCCTTGAGCTCGCGGTCGAAGCTATCCGACCAGAGGCGGTACCCGTCCGCGACGTTGACCAGCTGGGCGGAGATGCGGAGCTGGTTGGCCGCTTTGCGAACGCTCCCTTCGAGCACCGTGCCGACGTTGAGCCGCTCACCGATCTCGCGGATATCCGAGTCGGCGTCCTTGAACTGGAAGGCTGAGGTGCGGGAAGCGACGCGAAGGTTTTGGAATTTGCCGAGTCTATTGATCAGCTCCTCGGCGATCCCCTCGCAAAAGTAGTCCTGTTCCTTGTCGGGGCTCATATTGCGGAAGGGGAGAACGGCGATGGAGGAGCCCGAATCGCTCGTCTCTTTGGCTACCTCTTCACGCAGATGCTCGAGCTCTCCGCGCAGGTCGAGGGCGGTCTGATAGCGACGCCCCGGTTCCTTTTCGAGACAGCGACCGACGATTCTGCCCAGGTGATTGGGCAGATCCACCTTGACCTTGGTCACCGGGCGGGGAGAGTCACGCAAGATCGAGGAGATGAGGTCGGCCGAAGACTCACCCCGGAAGGGGCGCTCACCGGTGGCCAGCTCGTAGAGGATGATGCCCAGCGAGAAGATATCGGTGCGGTGGTCGGCCGGCTTGCTCTGCACCTGCTCCGGGGACATATAGGGCACCGTACCCATGACCATGCCCTCCTGGGTCAGTGCCTGCGTGGGCAGGTCGGGATCGGCCGCCGCCGGATCGGCGATGTGTAGCTTGGCCAGGCCGAAGTCGAGGACCTTCACCCGTCCCTCGTCGCTGACCATGACGTTGGCCGGCTTGAGATCACGATGGGTGATCCCGCCCTGATGCGCGGCACTCAAAGCGTCCGCCAGCGGTACAGCTATGTCGAAGAATTGCTCGACAGGAAGGCCCTGCGACTCAATCATCTCCTCGAGGCTCCGGCCCTTGACCAGCTCCATGCTGATAAAGCGACCCTCGTCGGAATCCTCGACCGAGTAGATGGTGACGATGTTGGGATGATTGAGGGCCGCCACGGCTTTGGCCTCGCGTTTGAATCGCGACAGACGCTCGGGATCGGAGGCCATCTCGCTCGGCAAGACCTTCAGCGCCACCTGACGGTTGAGCTCCAGATCCTCCGCCAGATAGACGGCGCCCATTCCGCCCTCACCGAGCTTGTCCAGGATCTTGAAATGGGAGAGTGTCTTGCCGATCATCATCTTCTCGCTGCCCGATCGAGGTCTGCGGGTGCTAGCTCTTTGGCTTTGCGGACTCGAGAAGGGCCTGGAATCGTGGGTGCTCGCGGACCGAGTCGAGATCGCTGTCGTGCTCCAGCCAGGC
>CALILB010000317.1 GCA_938016625.1 uncultured bacterium
GAGCGACAAAAAGCAATGGACCCTGCGTTGTCCCGAATGCGAAGCGACCCTGGTGATCGATGCGGCCACCGGCGAGGTCATCTCACATCGGGCGATCAAGAAGCCCCCAGCCGAGGGCAAGGACATGGAGACTCTCCTGGCCGAGCTCGAACAGGAGAAGGCGGAGGCCGAGAGCGTCTTCGACCGCGAGATGGCGGCCATGGAGGACCGGGACCGGCTGCTCGAGGAGAAATTCCAGCAGGCCCTGAAGAGGGCCGAGGAAGATCCTGACGACGAACCGCCGCTCCGCCCCATCGATCTCGACTGAGCCGAAGTCGGGATAGAATACCCGCCCCGCCAGCTGTGGAATCGAATCAGAGGAGGTCTAGATTGTGTTTATACAACCGCGTATTTTGACCATCGCCCTGTGCCTCGCCGGCGCCCTCGTGGTGATGCCGGCAGCCGCAGACGATATCTTCCCCCACAAGGTCCACCAGACCACTCTGGACAATGGCCTCAAGGTGGTGGTGGTCCCCTACGACAGCCCGGGCACCGTCGCCTACTACGTCGTTGTCCGCACCGGTTCGCGCGACGAAGTCGAGCCCGGCCACAGCGGCTTTGCCCATTTCTTCGAGCACATGATGTTTCGAGGCACGGAACGCTACTCCACCAACGCATACAACGATGTGATCAAGAAGATGGGCGCCGACACCAACGCCTACACCACCGACGACCGGACCGTCTACCACATGGTCGGCCCCGCGGCGGAGCTCGAGGTCATGATGGATCTCGAGTCGGATCGCTTCATAAACCTCGACTACAACGAAGAAGACTTCCGGCGCGAGGCGCTGGCAGTGCTGGGCGAGTACAACAAGAACATCTCCAATCCCTTTCTGCCGATGTACGAGCGGATGCGCGAGCTCGCCTTCCAAAAGCACACCTACAGCCACACCACCATGGGCTTCCTGGCGGACATCAAGGCCATGCCCGACTACTACGACTACAGCCTCTCCTTCTTCGATCGCTTCTACCGGCCGGAGAACATCGTGGTTCTGGTAGTGGGTGATGTCGAACCCGAGAAAGCCTTCGGCATGGCCAAGAATTACTACGGGGGTTGGGAGAAGGGCTACCAGCAACCCAAGATCGCCACCGAGCCGCCGCAGACCGAGACCAAAGAAGCGCACATCGACTGGGTCGCCCCCATCCGACCTCACATCATGGCGGGGTATCGGGTGCCGGCCTTTTCGGCCGCGACCGTCGACACCGCGACCCTCGATCTGATCAGCCAATTGCTGTTCAGTGAGTCGGCACCGCTCTACCAGAAGCTGGTGGTCGATGAGCAGTGGATGGACTATGTCTCGGGCAGCTACAGCGATCATCGGGATCCCTATCTGTTTATGATCTACGGCCGTATCAAGTCGGAAGACCTGGTGGACGACGTACAGGCGGCCATCGGCAAGGCCATTGCGGATCTGCAGGCGAATCCCGTCGATCCCGAGAAGCTCGAGCGGATCAAGTCTCATCTGCGTTACAGCTTTGCGCTCAGCCTCGACAGCCCCAATGCCATCTCCGGCACCGTCACCAACTATCTGAGCCTCACCGGCGATCCGCTGACCGTCAACGAGGTCTACGCGCAGTATCAGAAGGTCACACCGGCCGACATCCAGCGTATCGCCAAGGAGGTCTTCAAGCCCACCAACTACACCGTGGTCACGCTCTCTTATGCCGAGCCAAAAGAAGGCGAGGCCGAGGCGACCGCCGAGGGACGATAAGCCATGTCGCGCACAAACCTGGTTACAGTCGCGATCCTCACCCTGTTGGCCGTGGGTGGGGTCGCCATCCCGGCTCCCGCTGCCGGTACCATCGACACCGTTACCCTTCCCAATCCGGACTCACCCATCATCGCGGTGCGATTGCTTTTCAAGACCGGCTCGATTCATGACCCGGAAGGCAAGGAGGGTCTCGCAGCGATCACCGGCCTGATGGTCGGTGAGGCGGGCACCCAGAAACGCTCCTACAGCGAGCTCATCGACGCCCTCTACCCGATGGCCTCATCCATCGAGATCGAGACCGACCGCGAGGTCACCGTCATCAGCGGCGAGGTACATCGCGAAAAGCTCGCAGAGTACACGGTGCTGCTGACCGAAGCCGTGCTCGAGCCGGCTTTCAGCGAGAGCGACTTCAGCCGCAACAAGGAGCAGGCGTTGGCCTACCTCACCACGACGCTGCGGGCGACCAACGACGAGCTTCTGGGGCTGGAAGCTATCCAGCAGGTGATCTTCGACGGTCACCCCTACCAGCATTCGCCGGCTGGCACTGTGGAGGCCTTAAAGTCGATCACACTCGAGGACGTCAAGAATTTCTATCGGCATCACTACACCCAGGCCAACCTCATGCTGGGGGTCGCCGGGGGGTATCCGCAGGGCTACGTGGAGTCGCTGGAGAAGACCCTGGGCTCCCTGCCCGAAGGTGAGCCCGGCGAGCTCGCCGAGCTGCCGGAGCCGGCCACAGTCGAGGGCCGGCAGTTCACTCTCATCGACAAGGAGACCGACTCAGTGGGCATCCACATCGGCTACGCCCTGCCCATCAATCGCTCCGATCCCGACTACTACCCGCTGATGGTGGCCAACAGCTATCTCGGTGAGCACCGCACCTTCCACGGGCGTCTGATGCAGCAACTCCGGGGCCATCGGGGTCTCAACTACGGCGACTACTCCTATATCGAGTACTGGCACCTGCCGCCCTTCACCATGAACCCCACACCCAACGTGCCCCGCCGTCAGCAGTACTTCTCGGTCTGGGTACGACCGGTGGTGCCCGCGACGGCCCACTTCGCCCTGCGTGACGCTCTATTCGAGGTCGATCGACTCGCCACCCGGGGTCTGACCCAGGAGGAGTTCGAGCTTGCCCGCGACTTCCTGGTCAACTACTCGAAGCTGTGGGGTCAGACGCTGCCCAATCGCCTGGCCTGGTACATGGATAGCCGCTACTACGGCATGCCCTACTACATCGACGAGATCGACAAGCGCTTGAAAAAGCTGACGGTGGACGAGGTCAACGCGGCGGTCAAGAAGTACATCCGGACCGACGACTACCACGCGGTTCTGGTGACCAACAACGCCGGGGAGGTCAAGGCCTATCTGGAAGGCGACCAGCCCAGCCCGATGAAGTACAACACCCCACCGGACAAACCGGTGCTCGACGCCGATGTGACCATCCAGAAGATCAAGGTCGAGCCCGACACGATCTCGATCGTGCCCGTGGCAGAGATGTTTCAGAAGTAGGGGAGTGGCCCGGCCCCTATCTCGCCAAGGGGCAGTCGGCCGCTGTGACTCCGGCCTGGGTGTGGATCCAGGCCGTCATCTGGTCGTGAAGACCCGAGGCCACGGCCTCGTGATCGAGCCAGGCTCCGAGCAGCAGCCCGGTCAGCAGCAGGGTCGTCGGCAGCAGGAGCCGCCGACTCGAGGAACGGACCTCACCTGCTGTCGGCGCGGAAGAAACCACCTTGACCGCGGCCAGGAAACGATATCCCCGCCGGGGCAGGGTCTCCAGATACCGAGGCCTTTGGGCCGTATCGCCCAGGGCACGCCGTATCTGCCGGATGCAGTAGTTGAGTCCCTGATCGTGATCGACAAAGGTCGTCGTCCCCCAGACCGCCTCATGGAGCTCACCTCTAGTCACCAACTCGCCCGGACGGCTGGTCAGCACTTCGAGGACTCTGGACGGTTGGTTCTGCAGCCCGACCCGCAGGCCACCCCTGGTCAGCTCACCTGAGGACGGGTCGAAACGGAATTCGTCGAACTGGCGCGATACGGTGCCCATGGCTCGCCCTTTTCAGGTCCCTCATCCCTGAATACGAGCCATGGGCCACGATGTTCCAGGTCCCTCCTCAGAACATAGGGGTCGGAATGTCACCCCACACGACGTGCGCCGGGGGGGTATCGACGTTCTGGACCCGCCGCTCGCCAAGATTCAGGTGAACCAGGAACAGGGGCTCGCGCCCGTAGGCGCGACGCACGATGTCCACCCCGGTGCTGGCCGGAAAGTGCGTCCGCGCACGGGTCAGCAAGACCTTGAGCCGGTCGGGATCGTAGTCGGCCGGTGTCTGGTGCCCACCGGTTCCCGAGCGATAGGGCTCGGCCGGCAGATCCGCCAGGTACCAGGACTCGGGCAACACATAAGCCACATACCGAGAGTCTTTGTCCCGGCCGAGTGTCTCGGCGACCGCCGGAGCCGTCTGCGCCACGGCCCAGGCGCCTGACAGTTGCTCGTGGCTCAACAGGGCGGGCGACACCACCGCTGTCCGCTCTTCGTAGAACCCCGCCACCTGGCTCAGCGAAAAGTCTCTGAGGAGAAAACCCAAGGCCAAGGCAGTCCCGGCCAGGACCAACCATGCTCCGAGCAGAGAGGCGGGCGGGCGGCCGCCACCCGAGCCGGGCAGGAATCTCTCGACCCTGCGGGGAAGGAACCGTCCCGTCTTGTCGTGGTACGAGCGATAGCTCTCCCCAAACCGTTCCAGACAGAGCTCCTCTTCGTGGCGAGCCAGCCAGGAGTAGAGAAAGAGCATGGTCACATACATGAGGAGCACGGTAAACCGGGGCCAGATGAGAAGAGTCCCCAGGCCCAAGATGGCGAGGGCCACGTACTGGGGATGGCGGACCACCCGGTAGAACCCGCTGGTCACGGCGCCCTTGCGGAAAAGCTTCGCCCAGTAGATCTGGACAAAGGCAATGGCAAATCCGATCAACCCAGAGAGGATGAGGATTCCCGCCACACCCTTGACATACCCGAGCAACGGGCTCGTGGTCGCCGAGAAGTGGGGCAAGAAGAACCCGGTCAGCCACGAAGTCCAGGGCGACAGATGGAGCACGTTCAAGGTCGGGCCGTAGAGCGAATAGAAATAGAGGGCAAACGGGCTGATCATAAAAAGGATCTCGAGCACAATCGCCACATAGAAGACCCACACAGCCGGGGTCAGCAGTTGTTTCCATCGAGGCATCGTTCACTCCTTTCCGTCGTCTCTCGTTGTGCCGGCAATAGAGCTCCGGCTTCCTCTCTCCACTACGTGGAAGAGGCCGTGGGTGACATGAGGAGTGGATGAGGCGATGCTGAAACGCCGGTGAGGACGAGCTGTCGACTTGGCCCGGAGGCCGATACCAGGGTCAGGGATCAGATGCGCGATCGACTCGATGCCCCGCTCCACGCAAGGCGTTCACGGCTCGCTCGAGGTCCCCACCGCCGACCAGCAGGTAATCGGTGTCGAAGGTCGAGATCGCGAACAGGCTGACATCGGTCGCCGCCAGGACCGCGGTCAGAGAGGCGAGGATGCCGACCTCGGAGAATTCCAGAGGGCCTTCGACCCGCAGACACCTCCAGCCCTTCTTGCACCGGACCTCGGGCGGAACTACCTCCTGGAGGCAGACCACCGACAGCTCATCGCTGGTCCGGGTGATCGAGAGAAAGGTGTCGGTGGGCGCCCAATCCGGCAGGGAAGAGTCCGCGTCCAATCGGCAGACGGCAAGAACCCAAGGCAGAATTGCCAGGTGAAG
>CALILB010000318.1 GCA_938016625.1 uncultured bacterium
CTGGCTCGACTGCTGGTCACCGAGATCAAGCTCTACAACGAAGAAGAGGTCGAAGAGGGTCGACGGAATCGAAACATCTACCAGACACTGCGAGAAGACATCAATCGATCTCGCCAGATCTACGAAGAGCGCATCGACGAACAGATCCGCGCCGAGACGGATTATTTCCACGAAGAGCTGGTCAGAATCCTTGCCGGCGGCGACGCCGACGCCCTGGGAATGTAGCGCTGACAAAGGGATTCCGGCTACGAGCAGCCCGCGGTAGAGGTGCCGCGGGCTGTTTTATGTTGAGAGTTCACATCTGGGGCCGGAGAGGCGCGCGTACAATTTCCCTAGGGTGACCATTCGATCTTTGCTCCGCCCAACGACCCTTCTTCTGGTGCTCAGCCTGCCGGCTGCCGCACCGCTCGAAAAGCAGGTCGACGGGGACTCCAAGCCTCTGGCCAGGGCTCCGCAGACCGGCTCCCTGGCGGTTCTACCGAGCGCATCCCCCTTCCGCGAGGCCGCCACCGCCCACCGTCAGCAGGATTTCGACGCCGTCCGGCGGAAACTGTCCCCCCTCGCGCAAGAGCAGAGCCCCAACGGGGGTGTCTCCCGTCTACTCTTGGGTTTTTATGCTCACGCCAACGAGGACGTCGAGCTTGCACGGGAGATGCTCCTGGCGGCCGGAGATCCGACAGGCGAGCTCGAAGACTGGCGTCTTCTTCTATTGGCGGATAGCGCTCAGGCCCTGGACGACATTCCCGCGGCGCTCGCCTCCCTCACCGAGCTGCTCACCGCCTTCCCGGCTTCTCCGCTGTGTAGTCACGGCGCCTCGCGCGGGGTGGAGGTGGCCCGGGCCACGGGCGACCCCGATCTGACCCTCGATTGGATCGAGCGAGCACGACTCCATCCGGTCGACAAGGAGATCGCCGCCGCCCTCGAGACCACGGCCTGGGAGCTGGCGGCGTCCCTGGCCGACCGGTCCCGTCAGCAGGAGGCCGCCCGCCGGCTGCTGGTGCACCATCCGCTGGAAGCCTCGAAGCTCGAGGTCGTGGAGCTTTTTCGACAACCGAATGGCGAGATCGAGTGGCTCGAGTTCTTGACCCCTGCGGAGCTCGAGCTCCGCGCCCGCAACCTCTTGGCCATCGACCTGACCGACGGAGCCCTCGCCAGTCTCGAGGCCGTGCCCGAAAGCCCCCGCGGTTTCGATTGGCACCTGACCATGGCCACCGTCGAGATCACTCGTCACCGCAGTTCCGAGGCGCTGGTTGTTCTCGATCGAGCTCGTGCCAACGGCATCGGCGAGCGATCGCGTCTCCTCTGGCAACAAGCGCAAGCCGAAATGGACCTGGCCAAAGTGCGCCGGGGACGCAACAACCTGCCGGCGAGCGAGCGCCAGCGGATGAAGGACTCGGCACTCGAACATCTTCGCAAGATCGCTCTCATCGCACCGGACAAAGAGTTGGTCGTCGATGCACTGCAGATACGCTTCGAGGAGCTGGCCGACGACAATCGGTTCGAGGAGGCCCTGGACGAGCTGCTCGAGCTCCGAGACTTGGTACCCACCGACACCACGGGAGCCGGGTACCTGTGGAAGGAGGGGTGGAGCGAGTACACCCAGAGAAACCTCTCCGGCGCCATCGGCTACTGGAGCGAGCTCGAAGGGCTCTATCCGGAGAGCCGCTACGCTCGGAGCGGCCGCTACTGGGCGGCGCGGGCCCACGCGCAGCTCGGCAACGAAGATCGCGCGCGCTCCCTCTACCGGGAGGTGGCCGCCTCCGACACCACCGACTTCTATAGTCTTCATGCGCTCTCCCGACTGGGCAGTGGGGTGGAACCCGCCAGCTCCTCCTCGTCGGAACCCACCGCAACCTGGCCCCGTGACCCCTTGTTGTCCCGAGCACGTTGGCTCACCGATCTGGCGCTGGACGAGCTGGCGCTCATGGAGCTCGAAGCGCTCGAGCCGGCAAGCGAAGCCAGAGCCTCACGAGCTCTCAAAGCCATAATCCTGGCCCGCCTCGGACAGCGGCGGGACAGCATCCACGCTCTCTCGGCGGTCTTCCCGGCCCTCGGTGGTCCTCACCAGGCGTCGATCCCATTGGACGCCCGCCAGATGTATTACCCACTCGATTACCAGGACCTGGTAAGCCGGCACGCTGAGGCTCACCAGCTGCGTACCCCCCTGGTGCTGGCGATGATCCGTCAGGAGAGCGCCTTCGACCCGGCCGCCAGAAGCTGGGCCGGGGCCCGCGGGTTGATGCAGCTGATGCCCGCCACAGGTAGGGAGCTGGCCCGCCGTATCGGGGCCAGATACTCGACGGCCCGTCTCTCCGATCCCGATTTCAGCATCCAACTGGGGACGACCTACTTTCGCCAGGTGCTCGAGATGTTCGAGGGCAACGAGGTTCTCGCGCTGGCAGGGTACAACGGCGGCCCCTACCGCATCAAACGGCTGTGGAGAAGGAGTGGCAGCAACGCCGAGCTCGACTATTTTGTCGAAGGGCTGGCCCTGCCCGAGACCAAGACCTACGTCAAACGCATTCTGCTCTTTGCCGACAGCTATCGCCAGCTCTACGACGGGCTTGGCTGACCCTTTCTCCAACTGCGCGCGGTGTTATACTCTCCAGTCCCAGAAATGGGGGCTTGAAGCTGAGGGTCCATAGCTCAGCGGTTAGAGCATCCGGCTCATAACCGGCAGGTCCCTGGTTCGAATCCAGGTGGGCCCACATCTGGTGGCACGACGCGGCACAGAGGAAAGGGAGACCGATAGATAAAAACCCTCGACGAGTTCGGGTGCTGAGCAAGCGCAGCGACCGCGGCCGTCGTCTTGTGCTTGCGGAAGGGGTGTCCCGTCGAGGACACCCTTTCCTCGTTCAGGGTGAGCGGAAATAATGACCAAATACCTTCCCACCATCATCGAGCTGCACGAAACCGTGACCGAGCTGGGCAAGTCGGAGGAATTGCTGGATGGAATTCCCGACTGGATGCAGGAGCTTCATCAGGAGCACAGCTCCCGCAAGGCGCAGATCGATGAGCTCAAGGCGGCCATCGCGGAAGCCACCCAGGAGAGGCGCGGCACCGAGGGAGAGATCAACGAGATCCGCGAGAAGGTCAAGCACTACCAGGAACAGATCAGCCTGGTGCGCAACCAGCGGGAGTATGGAGCGCTGCTGCAGGAGATCGATGGCGCCAAGGAGGAGATCAAGGGGCTCGAAGAGCAGGCCCTGGCCGCCATGGAGCGACAGGAGGAGGCCGAGTCGAAGCTCGCCGAAGAGCGCGAGGGCTTCGAGGAGCTCGACACCCGGTATGCCGTCGAGCTGGAGAAATGGGAGGCTCAGAAGCCCCAGGTTGCCGAAGAGGCCGAGCGGCTGCGAGGTCGGATCGAGGTCCTCCAGGAGAGGTTGCCAAAGCCGATCCAGGGCCAGTACGAGCGCATCTCCGCTCGT
>CALILB010000319.1 GCA_938016625.1 uncultured bacterium
CTGGTGACCGGCCGCCAGAGCTTCGTGGATGAGATGGGGTCCCTCGAGCAGGGCGTGATCGCCTTTACACCGGCGCAGCCGGCGCATATTCTTAAAGGTCGGATTTTGACGACTCTCGATCATGCAAAGAGATCTTAGGGCCTTCTGGAGCCGCTTCCAAGCCGGAATCGAAGTAGCGGTCGCCAGCTCCGCTCCCGACAAGCTGTTGGGAGTGCGGGATGGCTTCCTGCGCTGCTTCCATGACGGACTTGGCCGACCCATCCCGATCGCCGTCGTGCCCCACCAGGATGGCAACGAACGACTGGGTTTGCCGATGTCCGACGAGGAGACCATTCAGCTCGCCCGGCGACGTGCCACCGAGCTGCGGGAAGAGTTGGGTGCCACCTATCACTTCTATGTCGGCAGCGAGGGCGGGCTCCACTCGCTCGAGCTCGAGGGCAAGATGCACTACTTTGTCAGCAGCTGGACGGTCATCGTCGGTCTTGCCGGCGAGGCCTGGGGGGCGAGCGGCTCGGTCGAGATCCCCCAACGCCTCATCCAGGGGCTCGACGACCATCAGATCCCGTTTGCCATCCCCGGCACGCGGCGCAAGGGTGGGATGACCAGCTCGATCACCGGAGGTCTGGAAACGCGCCGCAGCGCGGTTTCGGTCTCCACCTTCAACGCGCTGTCGACCGTCCTCTACGGCATCCTCGAAAGCCACCCCCTCAGGCGCTCCTGAGTCTCATCCGGTAGGTAAGCGGCCGCTTTTCTCGGGGCTCTGATAAGATCCGCGAAACCTGGCGAAGGGGAACCATGACGAATTCCGAGGTCTATCTCTTTACATCCGAATCGGTGACCGAAGGCCACCCTGACAAGGTCTCCGACCAGATCTCCGACGGCATTCTCGATGCCGTTCTGAGCCAGGACCCGACCGGTCGTGTGGCGGTCGAAACCCTGGTCAACACCGGCCTGGTCTTGATCGCCGGCGAGATCACCACCAACACCACCCCCGATTACGGGAGCATCGCCAGAGAGACGATCCGGCGGATCGGCTATACCGATCCCGACTACGGATTCGATGCCGACAGCTGTGCCGTGATCAACGCCGTCGAGCCCCAGTCACCCGACATCGCCATGGGCGTGGACACCGGTGGGGCAGGGGACCAGGGGCTGATGTTCGGCTTTGCCTGTCGCGAGACCCCGCAATTGATGCCGTTGCCGATCATGCTGGCCCACGGCCTGACCCTCAAACTGGCCGAGGTCCGCAGGGCGGGCAGGGTCGGTGGGTTGAGACCGGATGGCAAGAGCCAGGTGACGGTCGAGTACGACCAGAACAACAAACCCGTGCGGGTGCACACAGTGGTCGTCTCCACCCAGCACGATCCGGATCTGACCCATGAAGACCTGCGTCAGCTGGTAATCAAGGAGATCATCCACCAGGCCGTGCCGGACGAGCTCATCGACGCCGACACCATCTTTCACGTCAACCCGACCGGCCGCTTTGTCACCGGCGGTCCGAAGGGGGACTGCGGGCTGACCGGTCGCAAGATCATCGTCGACACCTATGGCGGTGTCTCGAGCCATGGTGGTGGGGCCTTCTCCGGCAAGGACCCGACCAAGGTCGACCGCTCGGCTAGCTATATGGCCCGGCACATTGCCAAGAATCTGGTGGCCGCGGAGCTGGCCGACCGCATCGCCGTACAGCTGGCCTACGCCATCGGGGTTGCCGACCCGGTCTCGGTCCATGTCGAGACCTACGGCACCGGCAGGGTGTCCGACCGGCGGCTCGAAAGCCTCATCCGCGAGGCCTTTCCCTTGACCCCGACCGGGATCATCGAGCACCTCAGACTACGCCGGCCGATCTACAGCAAGACCGCCGCCTATGGTCACTTTGGCCGTGAAGAGCCCGAGTTCACCTGGGAGGCCACCGAAGAGGCCGCCGAGCTGAAAGCCGCAGCCGAACAGAATGGCGCGGTCTCCCTCTCCTCGACCGGCTAGTCGTCTCCGTCCAGCTCAGACCAGCTCTCGCCGAAGCCGAGGCTTCGATTGCGGCTACCGCGAGGATGCCAGTCGATCGAGAATGTCTTTGGGCCTTTCGATCACGAAACGGGTCGATCCGGCCAAGGCCAGAAGCGCTTTGTCACCCGTGACGAGGACATCTGCCCGTCCAAGCTCCGCCAGAACGAGAAACTTCTGGTCGTCGGGATCGCGACAGAGCGGAAGCTCGAGTGCTTCATGATCGGCCGTATCTACTATCTCGGAGAATGGGAGATAGTCAGCCAGCAGTGCGTGGATGTCGCTTGGACTGAGCTGGAACTTGGGGTAGCTGAGTGTTCGGATCAGCTCGTCGGTGCAGGGGCGGTCGGTAAGAGGTCTAAAGTGCCCCGCCATCCAGGCTTGTCGCAAGGTTACTGTCGGGCCGTGCCGGAAGAGGATTGCCGAAATCACCACGTTGGTGTCGAGGACAACCCTCACGAGCCCTTCTCACGGGCCCATTTCACCGCCGCAGTGATATAGGACTCGTCGAGTCCCAGCGACTCCAGCTTCTCCCTCACCTCCCGCGATCGCTCCGGAAGAACCGGCTCCAGCACTATCGAGTCGCCTTGCTTTCTGACTTCGAAGTAGTCGATCCCCGGAAACTGATCAGCGATCTTCTTGGGGAGGGTGATCTGATTCTTGACTGTCTTTTTTGCCAGCATCGATTTTCCTGGGCAGTAAGGAGACAAGGAAAGCTTACTTCATTCCGGCGTATCGGTCAAGGTCTCGTCCGGCTCGCTCCAGCTCTTGCCGTACTTGAGCACGTCGTGCTTGAGGAGATCGAACGCCTTCTGCCGCGGGCCCGGTCGGGCGTCGCGATAGACGGTGTCACAGCGGTAGCAGACCACCGCCTCGGAGAGTCGGTAGTAGAGCACCACATCGACCAGCGACAGGACGATCAGCGACAGACCGTAGGTCCACGGCACCAGGGCGGCGCCGATGGCCACCAGCAGACAGCCCAGGGCGCGATTGAAGTCGCGCTGGCGGTAGAGGTGGCGGCAATCGCACAACGGACAGACATCGACCCGGGGTGGCGGCTCGTCGCTCCAGCCCTCGGCGCTGACCGAAAACAGGGCGCCACACCCTGGACAATGCAGCTCGCCCGTCTCCGGTGTGATGGTGTCGTTGAAGGGCAAGCCGCACTCGCGACACTGGGCGCGGATTCTCATCGCGATCACATGGGAACGCCGGTGGAGAGCGTCAGATAGAGGGCGGTGAGCTCGCCGATGATCGAGCCCATCACCAGCACGTAGAGGATCCCGGTCGCCGATTGGTTGGAGTGCTGCCGGGCGCAGTGGAGAGCCATCAGGGCGAGAAGCAACGGCATCACGAGACCCCAGACCAGCCGAAACCAGAAGAAGATACCGTGACCGCCAAAGCTCACCAGGGCCCGCCAGGGATGGGGCTCGACCAGCGGGTCGACCGCGGCGGCGGCGATCAGCGAGGCGGCCACCGCGAGATGACGGAACACCACGATACCCAGCAGTACCGAGCAGAAGATCACCAGATGACGAAAGGTCAGCTTGGGTGAGATCAGATACCAGTGACCCAACAACATGGTGTCGAGTGACCAGCCGAGAAGGAGAGCCGAGCCGGCAAGACTCGCGAGCAGCAGGGGTTGCCGGTAGGGGAGAGGGGTGAACGTGGGTACGAGCTGGTATCCCGCCACCAGGAATGCTGTTGCGGCTCCCGCCAGCGCCAGCGACAGGGGCCAGCGGGCAACCCGCCAGCTCTCACGCCAGATCGCGCCATAGTAGACAAAGGCGGCGGCCAGCCCTCCCAACAGACCGGCGGTGCCGAGGTTCGCACGGTCGCCAAAGGGCTCGAATGGGTGGAGATAGTAGACCGCCGTGGCCAATCCGAGCAGACCGAGGATTATCAGGGCGTTGAGCTGGAAGTAGCCGCGGCCGAGATCCGGCTCGGGGATCCAATAGAGGGTGGTCAGTGACCCCACGGTCAGCGCCAGCAGAAAAAGGAAGAAGACCTCCATCGGCGATCAGCTCCGCACACCCAGCAGCAG
>CALILB010000320.1 GCA_938016625.1 uncultured bacterium
TTGGGGCTCGAAGGCCGCCGCTATAATCGATTGCTGGATCGCTCCATGAGCATCAACGGAAACCTCAAAACGATGGAGCTGGCGGAGCTCCTCGAGTGGCTCCACCGTGGCCGCAAGACCGGCACCCTCTTCATCGACAACGGAGAAGTGGAGAAGAAGATCTACTTCGAAAAGGGGAACATCGTCTCCTCGGCCGCCAGCGATCCAAAGGAGCATCTGGGGCACTTCCTCGTCACCCACGGCTACATCGACGAGGTAACCCTGGGCAAGGCTGTCGAGATGCAGCAGGAAAACAAGATGCTGCTGGGCAAGATCCTGGTCACCATCGGCGCCATCAGCGAGAAGGACCTCTACCGGATGCTCCGGACCAAGGCCGAAGAGAGCATCTACGGGCTTTTCACCTGGCAGCAGGGCGATTTCAATTTTGTCGAAGACGAGCTACCCGGCTACCAGGCGGTACCGATCTCCCTCTCCAATGTCACCCAGCTGATCCTCGAGGGACATACCCGAATCGACGAGTGGCGCCGGATAAAAGAGAAGATCCCATCGGATCAGGTCGTGCCGGTGGTCGTAGACAAGCTCTTTGCCAAGCCCAAAGACGAGGCCGCCAAACGTGTGCTCAGCCTGGTCAACGACGATCGGACCATCCGGGAGATCTCCGACAAGTCTCACGCGGGCGACTTCGAGGCCGCCAGGGTCCTGTTCGATCAGGTTGAAAAGGGAAGCCTCAAGATGGTTCGACCACGGGAGACCGGTGCCCCGGAGAGCCCAGCCGATTCCGAACCTGAGAGCTCCGACCCGGTGGACGCCCGGGCTCTGCTGCGGGCGGCGCGCAAGCACGTCGACGACGGCAAGCTGGAGAAGGCGCTGCGTTACATCAAGGCGACGAGTATCCTGGAACCGAACAACCGCCAGCTCAAACAGTCGGTCGCCTCCACCGAGGACAAGATCACGCAACGTATGCGCAACGACGGCGTGACCATGACTTCGATCCCGCGGCTCGACTGCAACATCGAGGAGATCGACTCCTCCACGCTCAGTCCACAGGCGGGTTTCATGCTCACCCGGGTCGACGGCACCTACGATCTCAAGGGCATAGCCAAGACAAGCCCGATGACCGCCCTGGAAGCCCAGATCGTCATCTGGGAGCTCAAGCAGGCCGGGTACATCAAGCTCAGCGAGAAGAAGAGATCAACGGCCGGTTAGTAGCCTGCCTTATTCATGACCGCGCGAGCAGAATGTCGCAAGCGGCCGCCAGATCGGGCCGCACGGAGGGCTGAGAACCGGAGGCATACTTGTAAGTATGTCGAGGATGCGAAGTCCGAGTACGGCCCGAGATGGTGGGCGATCGCGGCATTATGCCGGGGGGATCATGAATAAGGCAGGCTAAGGTCGAGGCCGCGAAACCTCCCGATTCCCCAGCTCGCAGAACCGCAAAGGCCAGGCCGCCGCCTCGCCCGCGTAGTCGATGCCGACTCGCGGGCCGATGGAGACCCCCGAGTCGGCGACTTCCCGGCCGGTAGTCACTCGCAGCGAACCCTCGAACAAAGGGGTGCGATTCAGCCCGCCATCGATGGCCAGGGCCTGACAGAGTTTGCCCGGGCCACCCGCCAGATCTCCCGGTCGTGGCTCCCGGATGAGAGAGCGATGGGTCTTCATGAGAGCGGCACCCTCCAGCGCCTCCCCGGCACGAATCAGAACGGCCGCGCCGTCCTCTTCGTCCCCGGTGACGGCGTTGAGACAGTGATACATGCCGTAGATCAAGTAGACGTAGGCAAATCCACCGTCACGGAAGAGCGCACTGGTGCGACGGGTCCGACGCCCCCCCCAGGCGTGGCTGGCCCTGTCTTCGGCCCCGAGATAGGCCTCGGTTTCGACGATGCGCAGAACCAGGCGTGAACCGTCGAGGTCGCGTACGAGGTAGCGCCCGAGAAGGTCTCGGGCCACGAGCTCGGCCGGCCGACGATAGAAAGACTGCGGGAGTGTGCGGAAGCGCCCCACGATGGCAAGAGCCTATCTCGGTTCTATAATCGAGCACGCAATGACCGACCCGTCCCTGCCCACCCTCTTTGACCAGATACCCCCCGCACTCGAGGGTCTCTACGACCCCGGGGCCCCCTGGTCGCTTCTCGGCGACGGGCTCGACGATCTGCTCTCGCAAATCCCATCCGACTCGATCGAGATCGACCTCCACCCGAGCGTCCACCTGGTGGGAAACCACATTGCCATCGGTGCCGGCACCAGCATCCAACCCGGGGTCGTCATCGCCGGTCCGATCTTTATCGGGCGCGATGTCCAAATCCGCTCGGGAGCCTACCTGCGAGGCGGTAACTGGATCGGCGACGGCTCGATTGTCGGCGCCAACACCGAGATCAAGCGGGCCGTTCTCTTCCCCACCGCCAGGGCCCCCCATCTCAACTACGTCGGGGATTCGGTCCTCGGACGCGATGTCAACCTGGGAGCCGGCACGATTCTCTCCAACTTTCGCCATGACGGCGCCGAAGTGGCCATCCCACTGGCCGCGGGCTCCCTCGGGACCGGCCGGCGCAAGCTGGGCGCGGTTCTGGGTGACGGAGTCCTGACCGGCTGCAACTGTGTCCTCCACCCGGGGGTGGTGGTCGGCCGTCGAACTCAGATCTACCCTGGAGCTCAACTGCGCTCCGGGGCCTACCCTGCCGACAGCATCATCAAGCTGCGCCAGCAGCTGGAGATTGTAGAGAAGAGCTAGCCGTTGTCTACCAGGGCCTGCAAGATCTCGTCCTGAGAGCGCTTGGCCTTCCAGTTCCACCTGGTCTGATTGAA
>CALILB010000321.1 GCA_938016625.1 uncultured bacterium
TCTCCGACGTCCTCGAAGGATGCTGCGACGAGACTTTCCATCCGGTGCCACCGCTCGGCGACCCCGATTATCTTCCTCAGTGGTTCACCCGCATCGAGGGTGGGGGCAGCAACAACTGTGATGAGAGGGAGCCGACGGCCCGGGTCGCCCAGCTCTACCAGGGCACCCAGAATGTCAACGAGCTCTGTCCACGCATAGCCTCCAAGGTACTGGACAATCCGGGCGTCTTCGGCGACGGTCTGAACATCAAGACCTATGTGATCTCCTTTGCGACCCGTTCCGACTACGCCAACGAGGTCGCCAAGTGCGGCGGCACCGAGGCCGCCTACTTCCCCACCACCAAGGAGGAGCTCCTCCAGGTCCTGGGTGGGATCATCCAGACCATCAAGACCGGCTCCAAGAGCTTCTCGCCGGCCGCTTCCCCACCGCGCAGCTTCAACGCCGAGGACAAGGTAGCCTTTTCGAGCTTCCTGCCGATCGCCGACACTTCGCATTGGGACGGCCACCTCAGGTCGTTTGTCCGCCCGGTTCCGATCACCACCGAGGGCAAACCCGATGACTCCGTCGTCTGTGGCGGCTCGGTAACCGAATCCTGCTTCCTCTGGGATGCCGGCGCTCAGCTCGTGGGCCAGGCCCCGACCGACGCCGAGGCCGCGGCCGACAATCTCAAGATCGGTCCGGCGGCTGATGAGCGCCGGATCTGGTACACCATGGAGCGGGATTCCTCCGCCCCCTACACCGTCGCTCGCGCGCGCCGGCTCTTCAACTGGAACGGCTCGACCACCGACGACGAGTGGGACGATCTTATCCAGGGTATGGGGATCGTCGGTGGTGGGGGCTTTTGTGGCGATGGCGATTGCGGTCTGGGTGAGAACGCCTGCAACTGCTCCGCCGACTGCGGCTCACCACCTGGCAACGAGACCGGTTTCTGCGCCGACGGTGTCGACAACGATTGTGACGCGCAGCCCGACTGCAGCGATTCCGATTGCTCGACCGACCCGGCCTGTGCCTATTGCGGCGATGGCACCTGCGACCCCGGCGAGACACCCTGCGACTGTGTTGCCGACTGCGGCACACCTTTGAGCGACGAAGTCGGGCTCTGTAGCGACGGCGACGACAACGACTGCGACTCTCAGCTCGACTGCGCCGACTCCGATTGCACGAGTGATCTCTCCTGCGCCTCCTGTGGCGACGGCACCTGCGACCCGGGAGAGAACTCCTGCAGCTGCGCCGCCGACTGCGGCGCCCCCCCAGGCAGCGAGATCGGGCTCTGCACCGATGCCATCGACAACGACTGCGACAGTCTGCTCGACTGTGGCGACCCCGACTGCGCGGCCGATGCGGCCTGCAGCTCCTGTGGCAACGGCGCCTGTGAACCGGGCGAGAGCCCCTGCGACTGCCCGGTCGACTGCGGGGGTCCACCGGCCAGCGAGACTGGATTCTGCGCCGACGGCATCGACAACGATTGCGATGGCGACGTCGACTGCGACGACCTGGACTGTCTCTCAGATGCGGCCTGCAGCGGCGGCTGCAGCGGCCCGGGCGACTCTCTCGTGGTTCCCATTGCTGAAGGCAAGGACGATGTCGAAGAGGATGCCGATGACGGTGTGATGGACGTCTACGGCAACGACCTCGACTTCACGACCGGTTATCACGTCGGGTTGCGCTTTACCGTGGACATTCCGCCCGGCGCCACGATCACCGCCGCGGACATCGAGTTCGAAAACCGATACTCGCGCGACGGCACCTCGAATATGACTCTCTGGGGTGAGAAGACCGGTCACGCCGTCGAGTTCACCGACGACGACTACGACCTCACCGATCGCACCTTCACCGACGCGTCGGTCTCCTGGGATTGGACGGGGACCATCGGCTCCCACGTCAAAATCTACACCGCGGACATCTCTTCGGTAGTCCGGGAGATCGTCACCGAGCCATTCTGGGACGCCAACAACGCCATGGTCTTCCGGATCGACAACGCCGGTGCCAAGCGGGATGTCTACGCCTGGGACGACGAACAAGGGACCGACGGGCAGATGGCCGTCTTGAGAATCACCTACACCTGCTCCGGATCCAAGCCCGCCGAACCGGCAGCCCTGGTGGCCACCGTCGACGAGCAGGATCGAGCCAAGGACGTCGTCCGCGAGACCCTCAAGATCAAGACGGCCACGGTGGCCGATGAAGAGACCGACTCCGACGTCGACATCAGCTATGTGCTCGGAGACATCTTCCACTCCGATCCCACCGTGGTGGGGCCACCGGCGGACGGGCGGTTCTTCGCCACCGACTTCAAGGACAACGGCAAGGCGTGTGACGACTCGACCGACCCCAACCCGGGCTACCGCTGCTTCTACGAGATGCATCAGTACCGCCGTCAGGTGCTCATGTTCGGCGCCAACGACGGTCAGATCCATGCCGTCGACATGGGCATCTTCGACTACACCACCGATCCGGCAGAAGACGGCGTCTACGACAACGGCACCGGCAACGAGCTCTTTGCCCACATCCCGCGCGGGGTGCTGCCGTCGGTCCTGACCCAGGCGGAGACGGACAGCCACAACTGGGATGTGGACGGACCGATCCGGGTGGCCGATGTCTTTATCGATCCCGATCACAATGGCGTTCCCATGGCTGACGATCAGGAGTGGCGGACCACCGCCATCGGCGGTCTGCGGCGGGGCGGCCGTCTCTACTACGCCCTCGACGTGACCCAGCCGGACGAGCTGGACTCGAAGGGCGTGGGGCAACCGATCAACGGCTACGTTCCCTCGTGCTGGGATGGTGATCCGGCCTCGGCATGCGGACCTTTGGCCTATGGCGCCCCGCTGTGGGAGTTCACCGATACCTGGGACGAGGATCCCTCCGGCATGGCCGGCAACGGCTACCCCGATCTGGGTGATACCTGGTCGATACCGAACATCTGGCCCCTCCGGGTCCTGGTCGACGACGGCTCCGGCGGCACCGAGCCCGCTACCAAGTTCGTCGCCATCTTTGGCGGTGGTCTCGACGACGCCAAGCTGGGGGACAGCGGAAACTGGCTCTATATGGTGGACATCGAAACCGGCGAAGCGATCTATAAGCGGCGTCTGGGTGGCTCGGCGCCCTCCGAGCCGGCGGCGGTCGACATCCACGGTGACGGCCACGTCGACACCATCTTTATCGGCACCATCAGCGGCTTTATGTACAAGGTGGATGTCTCGACGCCGAAGGAGCTCGTCACCACGACGGTTAGCGACCATTCCAGCGGCTCCCCCGTCTCTCGCACCGTGACCCGGGTCATCGACTCGGCCTGGGACCCCTTTATCGTCTTCAACACCGAGGGCCGACCCATCTATCACCCACCCTCGGTCATCTTTGTTGGCAAGCTGGGCCTGTTCTCGCTCTCCTTTGGCACCGGTGACCGGGAGGATGTGCTGCTAAAGAGCAATCCGCCCGTCGGCTACAACAGCTTCTACAACTTCGTCGACGATGACTTCCAGAGCGGCGACGCCGGCCTGCCGCTGACCCAGTCCGACCTCAAGGAGATCGCCTTCGACTCCGGCACCACCGTGGGCACCGATCTGCTGGTCTCCCCGGAGTCCGGCGATGAGGCCGGATGGGCACTGACTTTCGATTCACTGGAGAAGGTGGTCACCAAGTCTCTGGCCTTTGGCGGTGTTGTCACTTTCAGCACCTTCACCCCCGACCCGGCGGTCACCTGTGGGGGCGCGGGCTCCAGCAAGATCTACATCGTCAACGCGACCAACGCCGACTCCATCTACTCTCCCGAGGGGGTCGACACTCGCTACTACGACGTCCAGGACTTCATCACCGACCCTTACGTCGAGTCCGGGGGCGTCCCGCCGGGCGACGACGACGATGACGACGACGATCTGTGTGGAGGTCTGCAGCAGGTCAGCCAGACCCTGCAGAATCTGTTGCCGCCGGGGTGCAAATTCACCAACCGGAGCGAGAACATGATGGCCCAGAGATCCGACACCGGTCTCGAGTGCATCGCTCCCGTCCCGGTCTGTGTGCAGGGCAAGAACTGGAAAGAGTATTAGGAAGAGACCCGACCTCCTTGGTGCGGCTCTTACCTATCGTGGGCCGGCTCCTCCCCGGGGCCGGCCCGTTCTTCATGGTCTCGAGGTCCTGAGGTCTTGGGGTCCTGAAGCTCCCCCACCCAGCCATGATCTCCAGGCCCTCACCGCCTCAAGACCTCAGGACCTCAAGACCGGGTGGAGGGCAGGGGGGCCAAGACCCTCAGGTTGGTATCTCCATCCCCATGGCGTGATACCCGGCATCCACGTAGACCACCTCACCCGTGATCCCACTTGCCAATGGAGATAGCAAAAACAACCCGAGCTGCCCCACCTCTTCGTGGGTGATATTGCGACCCAGCGGTGCGACTTCGGCGACCTGTTTGTAGAGGGTGGTAAATCCCGGGATGCTGCGGGCGGCGATCGTGCGTACCGGACCGGCCGAGACGGCGTTGACCCGCACGCCCTTCTTACCCAGCTCGTACGCTAGATAGCGGACGCTAGCTTCCAACGCACTCTTGGCGATCGCCATGACGTTGTACTTGGGCACCACCTTCTCGGCGGCGTAGTAGGTCAAAGTGACCAGACCCGCCCCCTCGTTGAGCAATGGTTCGGCGCGTTTCGCCACGGCCACCAGCGAGAAGGCAGAGATCTCCAGCGCCGTCACCCAGTGATCCCGCGTGGTGTCGATATAGCGACCTTCCATCGCCTCGCGGGGGGCAAAGGCGATGGCGTGCACGATGCCGTCGAGCGAGCCCCAGGTCTCCTGCAAGCCGGCAAAGGCCTTTTCGAGCTCGTCTTCATTGGTCACATCGGCCTGATAGAGCAAGGTGCCCGGAATATCCGCCGTCAACTTCTCCAGATCGCCCCGTAAACGCTCGGCCTGATAGGTAAAGGCCAGCTCGGCACCGGCGGCCCGTAGTTGGTCGGCGATCGCCCACCCGAGACTCCGCTTGTTGGCGACACCCATGACCAGGTACTTCTTTCCCGACAGATCGATATTCAGCATGGCGTCGTATCCTATCTCACGGCGCCCTCCGGCTATGAGAAAATAGGCCTCTGGGGGAATCCCTTTTGTCGGCCCGGGCCTGTCCGGGATATTTATCGAGGATCCATCTGCACCCGTGCGCAAGCTTCTGACGTTCAGCCTCCTGGTCACGCTCAAGTTCCTGACCGGGATCTTCTACAAGTTCGACGTTCGCTGGGTCGGCGATGTCCCGGACTCACCCTGGAAGCAGGACTACCGGGTCATCACCCTGCTCAACCACACCAGTCTGTTCGAGTGGCTCTTTGTCGGCTTCCTGCCGCTCGGCTTTGTCTGGCGGATTGCCAGTCGAGCCCTGGTGCCGGCGGCCGACAAGACTCTCAGCCGACCGCTCGTCGGTTGGTTCTTCAAGATGCTGGCTCCCAAGGTCGTGCCTATCTCCCGCCAGCCCGACAAGACATGGCAAGCGGTCATCGACCAGATCGACTCCGAGAGCCTTGTGGTCATCCTGCCCGAGGGCCGAATGAAGCGCGCTGACGGGTTGGACAAGGACGGGCGCCCGATGTCGATTCGGGGTGGGATCGCCGACATCCTGCGGGTCATTCCGGAGGGCAAGATGCTTCTGGCCTACAGCGGCGGCCTTCACCACATCCAGGTGCCCGGGCAGTTGCTGCCCAAGCCGTTCAAGACCCTGGAGATGAGCCTCGAGGCCGTTGACATCCCCAAATATCGCGAAACTCTGGAGACCAATGGCACGCCCGACTCCTTCAAAGCGGCGGTAAAGGCCGATCTAACCGAGCGCCGGGACAACTATTGCCCGACCGGGCGTGAGGTCTGGGTACGATAGCGGGCCTCCAGAACGGCCCTGGCGGCGATGGTCGCCAGGATCAGCACACCACCCACCAGCGACAACCGGCTTGGGCGCTCACCATGAAGCCACCAGGCCCACACCGGGTTGAGCACCGGCTCGATCAGGATGAGAAGCGAGGCCTCGAGGGCCGGGATCCTTTTCAGACCCGAAGCCAGCAACGCATAGGCCAACCCGATCTGAAAGACCCCCAGGTAGCCGATCAGCACCCAGTCGACTGGCCGGCTCTCGATTACCGGTAGGGCCAGCGGTAGACAGATCGCGAGGGCAATGAGATTGCCCGCCGCAACCGCCGCCGTCGGACCGGCTCTGTGTCCGGCGTCGCGCCCGCTCGTCCAGCGCAAACCGATGACCACCAGGGCAAAAAAGAACCCGCCGAGGGCCGCCAGCAGATTGCCTTCGAACGGCTTTGGAGCCGTGACCCCGGCCGGTTCCGCGCCCAGCATCACCATGAGAAAGCCAACGCCGACGACCACCATGAACACCAGATCGCGCCGTCGCAGAGGCTCTTTGAGCAGCCAGGGCCCCAGCAGCAGTACGTAGAGGGGGCTCGTCGAGTAGAGAAAGATGGTGCTCGCAGCGGTGGTGAGCTTGTTGGCCAAGACATAGCAGATCAGCGCACCCGCGTAGGCGATACCCACCGCCAAGGTACCCAGGTCCCACCGCCGGCGCGCCGATGGCAGCATGAGGAGGATGGCGAGGGCAGCAACCCCCGAGCGAAAGGCGGCCACCTGCCAGCTGCTCAGGTCGATGGCCTTGATGACGGCGCCACCGGTCGAGAAGAGGATGGCCGTGGCCAGAATCTGGAGACGTGAGATGGTGAGCGAGCCGTCGACGCCCGTGCCTTGCTCAGCCATGCGGGCTCATCCGAAACGGACGTCTACTCACAGGAGGAGAGCGGGTCCTGGACGCCACGGCGGCCACGAGAACGCTCACCCAGGAATCGCCTCGGTCTCGGCACTCGCTCCCAGACCAGCCCAAACCGCGAGGTGGACACCTCGAGGATCTTGTGCACGGCCTCCTCCGGCGAATCGGTGACCACCAATCGCTTCACATCCGCTTTGTCGATGGTCCCCTCTGCAACCATGGGGCCCTCCACAAATTCGAGCAACGGTCGCCAATAGTCGGTCCCCATCAAAATCAGCGGAAAACCTTCTATTTTGCCGGTCTGAATCAGGGTGGCGGTCTCGAAGATCTCGTCCATGGTGCCAAATCCGCCCGGTAGAACGATGAAGGCCACCGAGTACTTGACCATCATCACCTTGCGGACAAAAAAGTAGCGAAACTCGATCCAGATATCGGTGTAGGGATTCGGCTTCTGCTCGTAGGGCAGCTCGATGTTGCAGCCGACCGAGCAGCCACCGGCTTCCTTGGCACCCCGGTTGGCCGCCTCCATGACCCCCGGCCCACCGCCGGTCATCACCGTAAAACCGGCCTTGGCGAGTCGAGAGCCCACCTCGCGCCCGAGCTCGTAGTAGCGGTGGCCCTCGGGAAAGCGAGCGGAGCCAAAGACGGTTACGGTCGGTCCCAGGAAGTGGAGCTGTCTGAATCCGCGTATGAACTCGAAGAGGATACGAAAGGTGCGGAAGAGCTCCGGGCCGCGCTGGTTGGGTCCGGCCAGAAAGTGACCCTCTTCCGGCAGTGAGCCCGGCCGGGTGTCCGCCCTTCGGTCCCTGTGGCGCGTCACTTTCACCATCGGCTTCCCAGAAAAAAACGCCGGCAGAGCCGGTGTCGATCCATTTCTAGCATCCTGCCTGCCCCCGACTCAAGTCAGTAGTCCTCGCTCTCCCGATTTTCACGCCGAAAACGGCTTCAAAACGACACTACTCTGTGGTAAAACCGGCCTGCAGATTTCACGGGAGAGTGCCATGACCAAGACCAAGGAATACGTCGCCCTCGAAGACCGCCTCGGAGCCCACAACTACGCGCCCCTGGATATCGTTCTCAACCGCGGCGAAGGCGTTTGGGTGTGGGACGTCGAGGGTCGCAAGTACCTCGACTGCCTGGCCTCCTACTCGGCCGTCAATCAGGGTCACTGTCATCCCAGGATCGTCGAGACCCTGGTCGAGCAGAGCAGCAAGCTCGCCCTGGTCTCGAGAGCCTTTCGCACCGACCAGCTGGCGCTCTTCTACCAGGATCTGACCGAGCTCACCGGTTTCGAGCGGGTGCTGCCGATGAATACCGGTGCCGAGGCGGTGGAGACGGCCATCAAGGCGGCCCGCAAATGGGCCTACACCGTCAAGGGCGTACCCACCGACCAGGCCGAAATCCTAGTCTTCGACGAGAATTTTCACGGCCGCACCACGACCATCGTCGGCTTCTCTTCCGAGGAGCAGTATCGCAGCGGTTTTGGGCCGTTCGCCCCCGGTTTTACCCTGCTGCCGTATGGCGATGCCGATGCCGTGGCCAAAGCGATGAACCCCAATGTCGCGGCCATCCTGATCGAGCCGATCCAGGGCGAGGGGGGAATCATCATTCCGCCGGCGGGCTACCTCGCGCGGCTGCGGGAGATCACCCAGGAGCACAACGCCCTGCTGGTACTCGACGAGATTCAATCCGGTCTGGGCAGAACCGGCAAGATGTTCGCTTACGAGCACGACGGGATCCGCCCCGACATGGTCATCCTGGGCAAGGCCCTGTCGGGTGGTCTCTACCCCGTCTCGGCCGTGGTCGCCGACAGCGAGATCATGGACGTCTTCACCCCCGGTGATCACGGCTCCACCTACGGCGGCAACCCGGTCGGTGCCGCGGTGGCCCGCACCGCACTAAAGGTGTTGATCGATGAGGGGATGGTCGAGAACTCGGCACAGCTCGGCGATCACATGGCGGAGCGTCTTGCCGCCATCCCCACCGACTTCATCAAGGAGATTCGGGTCAAGGGACTGTGGGCGGGCATCGAGCTCCACCCGGAGGCGGGTGGCGCGCGCAGATTCTGCGAGGCGTTGGCCGCCGAGGGGATCCTCTGCAAGGAGACCCACGAGCACGTCATCCGCATAGCCCCACCGCTGGTCATCACCCGTGAAGAGCTCGACTGGGCGCTCGACCTGGTGGAAAAGGCGCTCGTGGGAACCCGGGTCGAGGCCGCACCGGCCGGCTAGCCAGCCGGTCCGTACCCGTCGTCTCACCACTCGATGGGTAGCTTGATCTTGCGGTCCTGCTTGTCGCGGTAGAGCACATAGCCCATCCGACGGCCGAA
This sequence comes from uncultured bacterium, assembly GCA_938016625.1. Taxonomy (GTDB): domain Bacteria; phylum Acidobacteriota; class Thermoanaerobaculia; order Multivoradales; family JAHEKO01; genus M0029. The sequence goes on from CALILB010000321.1 coordinate 9,069, forward strand.
GAGATAGAGATCCCGCAGGATCTCGACATCCCGGCGGCAGTACTCCTCCACCAGATCGAGCCGTCCCTGCTTGACCCATTCGAGGCTCTGCAGGCCGTCGGCCGATTTTTCTACCTCGAGCGTCGCCTGGGCCAAGTGGTTGAGACCCAGGCGGAATCCCAACTGACGGTGGACGACTTCGAGGAGATCCATCGTCGGCAGCGTTCGTCGGTAGTCGACACCCGTGTAGCCGGAGAGCACCTTGTAGTCGAAGCGCTTGACGTTAAAGCCCACCACCAGGTCGGCGGTCTCGAGCCGTTGGATGAGATCCTCGACCTCGCCCTCGCCAAAGACCTCGAGTCTCCCCTCCTCCAGGTGGCAGACGACGCCGATCGCCACCAGCATGCGGTGGGCGTTTTGCCAACCACCGACATCGGCGGCGGAGAGCTGGGTTTCGAGGTCGAAGAGGACGGTATTTTGAGGGTCGGTTGGGACCTCGGGTTCGGGCGGTCGGTCCGGCCGTCGATTATCGGCCGGCACGGAGGCCGGCCGCTTCATATCATCGGCCGGCCGCTTCATTTCGTCGGCCGGACGGTTTGTCTCCTCGGGTGAAAGCGAGACGATGATGGGTGACTTCTGACCGAGTGAGATCAGCGGCTGCTCGTAGCCGAGGAGGAGGCGGATCAGTCTTGCGGCACCCTTCTTGTCCAACGGGCGGTTACCGTTACCGCACTTTGGCGACTGGATGCAGGAGGGGCAGCCCTCCTCACAGTCGCAGCTCTCTACCAGATCCAGAACCCGGGAAAGGAGCTCCGGTAGCTGCTCGAAGCCGCGGGCGGCGATCCCCACGCCACCGGCATGGCCGTCGTAGATAAAGACACAACCCGAACGGACCTGGGGGTGCATCGGTATCGAGATGCCACCGATGTCTCCCCGATCGCAGATGGCCAACAGCGGAAAGAGCGAGATGGCGGCGTGCTCGGCGGCGTGGAGCGCCCCCATGAAGTGCTCGTCGCGGCCTTTGAGGCTCATCTCGATCTCTTTTGGCGCCACCCACCAGAGCCCCACGGTCTCGAACTGCACCGGTGGCAGCTCCAGCGTGTGCTGATCGATCACCTCCTGGCCCTGGATCCGCTTGCGCTCGAAACCCACGACCCTTTCGGTAACCAGCAGCCGACCCAGCCAGGACTGCAGCGGACCCTCCTCGCGCTCACGCAGAACCTCGAGGATCTCGGTCTCCTTCTCGGTCAGCGGGGTGGTGAAGTAGTCGAGCTTCACCGGTTTGGCGTGGACCTTGTCCGCCTCGAGGTCGAGCTCTTCGACCAGAAACTGTCGGCCGGCGTGGAGGTAGACCGCCCCCGGGTGGCACTCGTGTCTGACCCGGACACCATCGACCGTGCCGATCACGGTCCCGGATCGAGAATCCAGGATCGTTGCGGTTGCGCTGGAGCCCCTCAGGCTGACCTTCCGTTGCGGTCGTCGCCACCGCGAGTAGAGCTCCCGCCCATCCGCCGACTCGGAAAGCTCCCGCTCCCGCAAAAGCTCTCCCACCTGGACGGCGTGGCGCTCGAGGTAGGAAGCGTCGCCCTTGCGGTCGAGAGGCATCTCAGCGGCGGCACAGACCAGGTGCGCCTTGCTCACCGGCTCATTGGAAGGATCGACGATCAGTCGCTCGTAGGGCCTCTCCACCAGCTCCTTGGGGTGCTCCAGAAGGTAATGGTCGAGGGCATCCGGCAGTGCCACCATGGCGGTGATCGACTCGCGCTCGGCCCGTCCCACCCGGCCCGAGCGCTGCCACGTCGCCATCACACTGCCCGGAAAGCCGACCAGGACACAGGCGTCGAGACCACCAACATCGATCCCCATCTCCAGGGCCGAGGTCGAGATCACACCATCCAGCTCGCCGTCGAAGAGCCGCTTCTCGATCTGGCGTCGCTCCTCGGGCAGAAAGCCGGAGCGGTAGCTGGCTACCCGGCGCGCCAGCTGTGGCGACTGTTGCCGCAGCCATGAATAGAGCAGCTCGGTGATCCGCCGCGCCTTGGTAAAGACGATGGTCTTGAGACCAGCCTCGAGAAGCTCGACCAGCAAGTGGAGGGCAGTGGTGTAGGGGCTGGCCTCGGGCCGGACCAGAAGGAAGTGGCGGCCCTCTCTTGGTGCACCCGATTCGGTCACCCAGCTGAAGGGTCTGCCCACCAGAATCTCGCCAAATTCGTCGGCGTTGGCGGCGGTGGCCGAAGAGGCGATAAAGACCGGCTGCGAGCCCAGCGAGTTGCACAGTCGCAGCAAACGCTGGAGAACATGGTGGAAGTGGCTGCCAAAGATGCCGCGGTAGGTGTGGAGCTCGTCCAGAACCACCCAACGCAGATCCTCGAGAAAGGGTTCCCAGCTCTGCCAGTAGCTCAGCAGCCCCAGGTGGAGCATGTCCGGATTGGTGACCAGTACCCGGGGCGGATCCTTCTTGATCTTCTGCCGCAGGTGCTTGGGTGTGTCGCCGTCATAGATCTCACAACGTGCCTGCTCGGCGAGCCCGGCCGCCTCGGCCAGGGCATCGAACTTGGCCTTCTGATCCTGGCCCAGGGCCTTTAGAGGGTAGAGAAACAACGCCCGGCCGGGTCCCTCGGCATGAGCCTCCTCGAGCACCGGCAGGTGGAAGACCAGCGACTTTCCCGAGGCGGTCGGGGTGGTGACCAGCACATCCCGCCCGGCCCTCACCGCCGCCAGGCCCTCGACCTGATGGCTCCACAGATGGCTTGTTCCAGCTTCCGCAAGGGCTTGCCGGATGGCTGACGGTAGCGGCGGGTCGAGCTCCCCGTTGCGCACCGGGACCGCGCGGAGAAAGAGGCTATCGACGATCAGAGGACCGAGTCGTCGGTCGGAGCGGAGCTGCTCCACGACCTCCGCGGCAGACGGCTGCATGACGGCCATCCTAGATGAAGGCGAAGAGGCCGCCTTGGGATATCGGTGTGACGATAGCCATCTGCTCCAGGGTCAGATAGGCACCGGCTATCCCACCCTTTTGTCTGCGGTGCTCTCGCGCGTGTTCTTCTGACCAGAAGAAGGTCGAGTTTTGTCAGTAGAAGTCGATGATGTTGGGTGCCTCGATCTCGCTCCAGTCGACATGGGGCTCGAATACCAGGGGCTCGGCCCCTTCGCTGTGGATCTCGTACCCGAGGTCGCTGTCGACCGTCAGCCGCAGCGACCGACCGCAGTGAGCACATTCCGTATCGATGGTGGCCGAGAGATCTTGCTTTAGCAGCCGCCCTTGCACGAAGGGCGCGACTATCGCGTCCTCCCCTCAGGCCCCATAGAGACGCTCGCCCGTACTAAAGCTCAGTCGATGCGGCGTCCGGTCGACGGTCACCGGAAAGGCCCAAGAGACGGCCCCATCGTCGTTGCGTACCAGGAATAAGAGATTCTTCTCCAGCTCGTCGAGGATCTCGACGACTAGGGGCTCAGGCAGGTCGAGACGGCTGGAGATCAGTGTGGGCTCGAGTGGTCTTCCCTGTCGAATCAACTCCTTGACCACGAAGTACCGCACCGCATGGTGCTCATCGGTCATAAATGCAAGGCGGGCGGCCTGGAGCTCAGGCACCGGCTCCAGCTGCTGCTCCCAGGTGGTCTGGGGCATCTCTTCGATCTCGTTACCCTTGCCTATAAGTACCGATTTCATCATCTCCCAAGGATAGCTCACCTTCTGCTCCAGCGAGCTGGTCGCAGGTATGATAAGAATTGCTCCCATGACGCAGCGTGCATGCCGCCAAACGACCATGGTGGTCGCCGTCTTCCTGGGCCTACTAGGTCTGGGTGCGGCCCGCGCCCAGGACTCCTCGCCATCCTCCCCCATCGTCATGGTCGTTCATGGAGGCGCCGGAACCATCCTCAAGAGGAACATGACCCCCGAGCTCGAGGCGAGCTACCAGGAGAAGTTGAGCGAGGGGCTGCTGGCCGGTTATCGGATCCTGGCCGCCGGCGGCAGCAGTGTCGACGCCGTCGTGGCCACCATCCGGATCTTCGAGGACTCGCCCCTTTTCAACGCCGGCAAGGGCGCGGTCTTTACCGCCGAGGGCAAGAATGAGCTGGACGCCAGCATCATGGTCGGCTCGACCCGCCAGGCGGGAGCGGTGGCCGGTGTGACGGGTATCAAGAACCCGATCACCGCCGCCCGCGCGGTGATGGAGGCCACACCACACGTCCTGCTGGCCGGCAAAGGCGCCGAGCTGTTTGCGGCCGAACAGGGAATCGAGCTTGTCGATCCTTCCTACTTCTTCACCCAGCGGCGCTGGGACGCTCTGGAGCGGGCCCGCGAGGCCGAGAGGGTCGAAGTGCGGGAGGCTGAGCCCGAAAAAGAGAACCCAAAAGGCTCCGGCGGGGCGTTTGGCACGGTAGGCGCCCTGGCGCTCGACCGAGAGGGCGTTCTGACCGCGGGTACCTCCACCGGAGGAATGACCAACAAGCGACATGGGCGGGTCGGGGATTCGCCCATCATCGGCGCCGGCACCTACGCCAACGAACACTGTGCGGCATCGGGAACCGGTCACGGGGAGTTCTTTATCCGCTGGGCCGTGTCCTACGACATCTGCGCCCGGGTCGAGCTTCAGGGAATGGCGATCGACGAGGCGGCCGAGCTGGTGATCAACCAGGAGCTCAAACAGGTCGGCGGCTCGGGTGGTGTGATCGCCCTCGACAACAAAGGCAACCTTTCCATGCCCTTCAATACCGAAGGGATGTATCGCGGTTACATTCGGGACAACGGCAAACCCGTTGTCCAAATCTACAAGTAGGCTCTAAGGAGAATCATCATGCCAGTACGCTCCGCGAGCGCCGTCTGGAACGGCTCTCTAAAAGACGGTAATGGAACCATGAAGATGGCCAGCGGCGCCTACGAAGGGAAGTACTCCTTCGGCTCCCGCTTCCAGGAAGATCCCGGTACCAATCCCGAGGAGCTCATCGCTGCGGCCCACGCCGGTTGTTTCTCGATGGCCCTGTCCGCCGGACTCGGCAAGGCGGGCCACGAAGTCACCCGCGTCGCCACTTCGGCCAAGGCCCACCTCGAAAAGGTCGGTGAGGGTTTCCAGATCACCCGCATTCATCTCACCACCGAGGCCGAGGTCCCCGGCATCGACGACGCCGCGTTTCAGGAGCAGGCCGAGGGCGCCAAGGCGAATTGCCCGGTCTCGCAGGCCCTGGCCGGGGTCGAGATCGTGCTGGACGCGAAGCTGGTTTCGTAAGAGGGCTCTGGGATTACCCCACTGCGGTGCTCGTGGCCGGGGTGCCTGGGGGAGGTCTCCCCCAGGCACCCCAATTCCCCTGTGGTACCACCCGTCCTGAAATAGAAGGTGTCTCCACTTGTCGTCCGAGAGTCCGTTCGGGTTGCCCCTGTCTGGGGGTGCTCTCCGCAAGCGCATCCCGAATTACCACCGGAGGCTTTCGACCGACCGGCGCGCCGCGGAGCGCAGGCCCGGTCCTCACCGTCATATTCTTCTTAGACCGGGCCGGCCCCCAGACAGGGGCAACCCGGGCGGACTCCCACCACCACCACAGTGGAGCCTCGGCCGGCACGGAGGCCGGCCGCTTCAGGAATTCCGAAGGTAGTGCTCGGTGCGTAGCAGGGCGCAGATCGATTTGCCGTCGCAGATCTCGCCGCTGTGGACCATGGCCACCGCCTCGGCCAAGGGCAGGCTCTCGACGGTCAGCACCTCGTCGCTCTGCAGATCCTGAACCGATGGCTCGAGCCCACGGACCAGATAGAGCCAGATCTTCTCGTCGGTAAAACCAGGGGTGGTCCAGATCCAGCCAAGGGGTATCAGCTCACCCGCACGGTAGCCGATCTCCTCCTCGACCTCCCGCGCCGCACAGACCTCGGGCTCTTCTCCCGGGTCGAGCTTCCCCGCCGGCACTTCGAGCAGCCAGCTCCCGGTGGCGTATCGGTATTGGCGCACCAGAAAGACCTCTCCGTCACCCGACAACGGCACCATCGCCGCCGCACCCGGATGGCTGATGACCTCCAGCTCGGTGGTTTTACCGTTTGGCAGCTCGACCCGATCGACGGTGAGATGGACCACCCGGCCGTCGAAGATGGTCGTCCGTTTCAGTCGTCTGGCCTCGGCCACCTCTACCCCTTTTTCTTCTTCTTGTTCTTCTTGTTGTTCGGGTTGGTGTTCTGGAACCCCTCGAGGCTCTCGAAATCCATCTCCCGTCGCTCATAGTCGGCCGGAATCTCGAAGGTTTCCGGCGAGACGGTCGTCTGATCCAACTCGTAGACCTCGGTCGTGGTTGTGGTGGTTTGTTGCTTTCCCTTCTGACCGGTGGTGATCGTCTCTTGAATGGTCTTGAGCGGAAAACCCTTCATCTTGGACATCTCGGCCGCGATCACCTTCTCGATCCCGGCATTCCCCATAGATGGTGGATCTCTTTTCAGCCAGACACCGAGCGCCGGATCGGCCAATTCCTCGGTGCTCCAGATGTCCTGCACCGTCTCAAAGCTCTGTGACCGCTTCATTCCCATGATCTTCATGTCCATGGTGTAGGCGGTGCGATAGCGGTAGTGGGTCGTAGGGAGTCCGACGACTGTCCCGCCGCTTTCCTCCAGGAGTTTCTCGACTTCCGGGTCGGAGAACTCCATCTGCAGCATGCCACCCATGCTCTCCATAACCGCGCCAAACATGTTCATCATGGCGTCGAGATCCCACTCGGTGTAGGTCTTCTCCTTCGGATCGACGAGATAGATAATCTTGCCCCCATCCGTCGTCACCAGGTAGGAGTCCTTTCCCATCAGGTCGTTCTTGCTCTCTGTAAACAGAATCTTGGCGTTGTCCCCGTCGACCCAGCTTTCGACGGTCATGTCCATCTGCTTGCTGGCGCCCTTGCCTTCTTGAAAGCTGCGGGATTTGTAGTGGATTCCGGCGACCGCCGGCATGGCGCATGCCAGGCACAGTCCGATAATCGTGACGACTCTCTTCATCATCGCAAATCCTCCGAGAAATTGTGGGCCTACTTTCGCACGCCGGGGCGGACGATTCAACCGGTGGAGGAAGGGCTTAGGGGCCTGGGCCCTGGGAGGGGGGGTAGGGAACTCAGAGAATCCAGGCGTAGCCGATTTTGAAGAAGAAGGTCCGGTCGGTGCGGGTGAGGCTTATGTCCTGAAGCCCCAGCTGGTTGTCCGAGTAGCCGGCAAAGAGCACGGTGCGGGGGTTGACCTGGTAGGAGAAGAGGAGCTGGGTAAAGAGCTCCTGGGTCTCGGGCTCGACCTCGAACGAGTAGAGATCGGGGTTGCGGGTGATGTCCAGGTTCTGGACGATGGCCCGTACAAAAGTGCGGACGTTGAAGTTGTAGACCAGCCGCAACTGGCTGAGGTTGGCCTCGAACAGCTCGCCGCCTTCGACATCCAGCCTCTGTAGACTGTGGTCGAGGTTGGCGATGATGTGCCGACCGAGCTTGGCCTCGATCGTAGGGTTGAGTATCAACTCATCGGCCGGCCGGTTGTTGTTGACGTCGATCGAATCGCCCGAGCGGCCCCAAAAGGTGAGCTTGAAGGCGCCGCTGGGCTGCATCTCGGCATAGAACTCTGCGATCAGCAAATCCTCGTAGAGGACACCAGCGAAGAACTCCTTTCCTTCCAGGAGAACTATTTCCGCACGCGTCTGCAGCGGGCCAAAAATCCTGCCAAAGATCCCCAGTTCTTCGTCGGTGAGTTGGCCTTCGTGGTCCTCGACCCGCTCGCCAAAGGCACCAACATCCCAACGGTCGTACCAGGCGGTCTCTTCCCCCCAAAATCTGCGAAACAGAAGGCCCTCCAGCTCGCGGAAATCCACCCGCGGCACAAAACCGCTGTCGAGCCTGAAACCCGGGGCACGATCTTGGTACTCCAGTTCCCAGTACCAGTTGGTCTCGTCGTGGTTGTACTCGAACTGAATGGCATAGTCGGAGAAAGAGCCCAGCTCCTGGTCGTACTCTGTGGCCACCTCCTCCGGATAGAGGGTGTCCGAGCGAAGATACTGGAATTCGATGGTGTCCTTTTCGGTCACGCGCAGAAAACCATCCAGACCGCCCACCCGGTTGTGATAGTCGTCACCCTCGCGGCCGGTGTAGAGCACCCCGAGGGTCGAGGTCGACCCGATGTCCCTGCGGTAGCGGAAGACCCCACTTCGAACCCCCTCCTCGAGGAATACCGAGTCCGTTTCCTGGTTCGACGGGATCAGAAAACCGTTGACCGCGTCGTCTGCCACAAAGACGCCGAGGGCGTTGCGCTTTTGCTTGCCGGTCAGCTTGATACCCCAATCCGGGTCGCGAACTGTGCGCGTGTGAACCGCGTTGATGGGGGTCGAAAAGAAATCGATCCCTTCCAGAAAGAATGGACGTCTCTCCTCGAAGAAGAGAGCAAAGCGCTCGTTGACGTTGAGCTGGGCGACATCGGCCTCGACCTGGGAGAAATCGGGGTTGATGGCCCCCAGCAGCGCCATGTTGGGGGTGATGCCCCAGCGGATCGTCAACCCGGCTTCGGCATCCTGGTTGGCCTCCTCCAGATCCCCCTCGGGGAAGTCGTCCAGCTCGTCGGTACGGCTCGCCGTCACCGTCGGATCGAGCTCGAGGTTGCGGCCGGGCTCGAGCCCCTCGAGACCGGAGATCTTGTTGAACTGACAGATGAGGCAGCTGCGGTCGCGATCGCGGCCGCTGTCTGTGATGCGGTGACGGCTGCTGCGTGGATAGGAGCGGCCGAGCTCGATGCCCCAGGTCTGGGCCTCCTGCGTCTTTTGAAAGCGCAGCTGGTCGAACGGAAAGGAGACCTCCACCACATACCCTTCGTTGGTGACCTTGCCGGCAGAGGCCCAGATCATGTCCCACGACCAGTCTTCGATCCCATCGACCTCGCTGAAGATGGCGTCGGCCTGGACACCGAGGGGATTTACCCGGAACTGGAACGCCCGGCGCTCGTCGTTGAAGGTATCGAGCATGATGGAGACGTGGTCGTCCTGGACAAAGGTATCGATCTCGTCGCGGGCCATCAGGTGAGCACGCACCCGCCCGGGCTCGGGATCGTAGGCCCGAAAGGCGATGTACAGCCGCGCGTCATCGTAGGTCACGAGGCCCTCGGTTTTGACCGGTGGCTCGATGTTGTTACCGGGAAAGTACTCGTAGATGAGCGGAATGACCGCCGCTTCCTGCCAGGCCAGCTCATCCAACTCGCCATCGATCTCGATCTCAGTGGTAGCTCGAGGCACCTCGAAGATCTTCACCTCGCGAGTTAGCGAGACAGCTTCCTCCTGGCCGCGCACCGGGCCCACCGCCACCGTCACCAACATCAACCCCAGACCCATCAGCCGGGATACCCTGACCGTACATTCTCCTACGTTCATCCGCCCCCGGAGTTTAAACCAGTTGGACCGAATTTTAGCTGGCAGCAATCCGGCCCGGCTGAACCCACTCGCCCGATCCGATAGCATGGCGGTGGCCCTGCAGCCGTGACCCGAACAATCGACTGCCGACGCAAGGGAACACAAGTCCGATGCGCGAACCGGAGAGCCGTGACGACGCCCTCTCCGCGGCCCTACGTCTCCTCGCCAAGGAGGTGCGTCGGCGGGTGCTCCGCCATTCACAGGGCCATCTGCTGAGCGGTGGCAACGAAACGCTAAAGCTCGACCTGCGTTTGCCGACCGCTGCCCGTGGCAAGTGGTTGGAACAGACGGTCGGCGAAGCCTCCGTGGCGCTGGATGAGGCCCTCCGCCAGCTCCTCCTCCACCGCACCGTCTTTCAACCCGGCAGTGTCTACTGCCTCCGTTGTCGCAGTGCCCGCTGCGAGCACACCCAGCCCGCCCAGAGCACCGAGGTCTTTGCCGGCTACAGCCCCAGCGGTGTGCCGCTCTTTCTCGAGCACGGACAGTGGCTGCTGGAGCAGAAGGATCCCCGGGTCGACCAGCTCTACCACAAGCCTCCCCGACTCCTGGCGCGCGTCACCCTCGGCAACGATCTGACCGGCCGGCTTCTCCCCGCATTTCGAGATCTGGACAGTGGTTATCATATCCATGGGCAGGTGGCGGCCGGCTGGTTTCGATTTCCGGACGCCAACAGAATCGACCAGCCTCTGGCCCTCACCTTTCAGGTCGTCTCCTCCCAACCCGCCAAGGGACCCAAGCGCTTTGGACTCAACCTGATCGGCCGCGTCCCCGGCGACGAGCCGCTCGAGACCCTCTTCGACCGGGCAGGTGAGCTGCCTTGGGCGGCCGCGGCGGAATGGGCTCAGGGGGTGCTCCGTCAGGTCGAGCGCTCCTTGACCCGCAAGCAACCGCCGGCAGACGAGTCGATCGACAAGCGGCTGGAAGGCCTGCTCAACGGTCTGGCCAGACGCCTAGAGCGGGAGCGGCGGGCTCGAGAGCGGCGCACCACCCACGGCCACCAACGCCATCGGGAGAAAGACCGGCCTACCTGGAAAGCACAGGCCGATCTGGCCGCAGCACGTGAGGAGGAGCTGTTGTTCGATACCCGACGCGAGACCCTGGTCGTGCTCGGCGAGCGGGGTCGAGCGCATGTGTTTAATCAGGCCGGCAAGCTGGTGACATCGATCCGCTGCTCGCCCCTCTCTGTCGAGCGGCGGCGCAAGAACGGTATCTGGCGACAGGCCACATCGGCGGAGATCGAAGCCTTCAAGCAACACGCCTCGGTGGAGACCCGGGCGCATCGGGACTGATCCGGCCGTGTTATCTTCTCTCCGCTCAACAAGCCATCTCATGCTCCAGCGCATTCTCACCGACCAGCAAGAGGCCCTCCTCGCCGACGAGCGCAGCTGTCTGACCGACCTGCGGGTCACCCTGTCGCGCTACAACGCCGCGCCCGACGATCTCGCCACCCTCGAACAGTCGATTCGGCAACTCGACGAGCTCTTTCTCCTCGTCGTGGTGGGAGAGTTCAACTCGGGAAAAAGCACCTTTATCAACGCCCTTCTTGGCATGCGCTTGCTCGAGGAGGGAGTAACTCCCACCACCAGCAGAATCCACCTCCTCTCCTACGGTGAGGAGGAGGAGCGGAGCGTCACCGAGGCCGACCTCGAAAACCTCACCGCGCCGGTCGAGTTTCTCCGCGAGGTCCGCATCGTCGACACACCCGGCACCAATGCCCTCGAACGGAGGCACGAGGCCATCACCGAAGAATTTGTCCCGCGCTCGGATCTGGTGCTCTTTGTCACCTCGGCCGATCGACCCTTTACCGAGAGCGAGCGGGCCTTTATGGAGCGCATTAGGGAGTGGGGCAAGAAGTTGGTCCTGATCATCAACAAGATCGATTTTCTCCGCCACGAATCGGATGTCGAGGAGGTGGTGGGCTTTATCGAGGGCAACGCCGAGCGCCTGCTGGGTTTTGCGCCCGAGAACTTCCCCATTTCGGCCCACAAAGCTCTCGATGCGAAGGTCGAAGGCGACCCGCAGGGCGACCTGTGGGACGAGAGTCGCTTCGAACCCCTGGAGATCTATCTGGTGGACACCCTCGATGAGGAGGAGAGAGTTCGCCTGAAGCTGCTCAACCCGCTCGGGGTCGGGGAAAGGATCACGGAAAGGTACCTCCAGTTGACCGCTGACCGGATCGGCCTGCTGCGCGAGGACCTGGATGCGCTCGAAGACATCGATCGCCAACTCCAACTCTACAAGGAGGACCTGGGCCGCGAGTTCCGCTTCCGCTTGACCGATGTCGACAATATCCTGCACGAGTTCGAGAAGCGGGGTCTGGAGTACTTCGACGAGACCCTGCGGCTGCCACGTGCCATCGATCTGCTCAACAAGGCCAAGATCAAAGCCGATTTCGAGCGCAAGGTCATCGGCGACGCCCCCCAGGTGATCGAGGAGAAGGTGAACGAGATTATCGACTGGATGGTGGCCTCGGAGCTGCGCCAGTGGAAGGCGGTCACCGACAGTCTGGAGACCAGACGCACTCACCATGGTGACCGCGTAGTGGGCAGCCTCGGCGGCTTCGACTACGACCGCAGCCGATTACTCGATTCGGTCGGGCGTGCCGCCCACCGCACGGTGGAGACCTACGACCGTGAGACCGAGGCGACACGCATGGCCGAGTCGGTGCAGGCGGCGGTGGCGGGCACGGCCCTGATCGAGGTCGGTGCCCTCGGGTTGGGGGCCATCGTCACTCTGCTGGCCACCACCCAGGTGGCCGATGTCACCGGTATCTTGGCCGCAGGCACCTTGGCGGTCCTCGGCTTTCTCGTCTTGCCGGCCCGCCGTCGCCAGGCCAAGAAGGAGTTGTCCGAGAAGATCCTGGATCTCCGCCAACGACTCATGGGCTCGCTCACCGACCAGTTCGATCGCGAGGTGGAGCGCAGTATCCACCGCATCGAGGAGGCGGTAGCTCCCTACACCCGCTTTGTCCGCGCCGAGCGGGACCGGCTGGACGAGATGCACAGAGACCTCGAAGGCTCGCAGCACGAGATCTCGGCACTCAAAATGCAAATGGAGAAGATCTGATTCCTCGGTCTATACCAGGGAACAGAGGTTACTGGACAGATCTCAAGGTCCTGAGGTCTTGGGGTCTTGGGGTCTTGAGGCTTCGAGATCGTCTCTACTTCAAGACCTCAAGACCGGGAGGTGGTCGGGAGGGTCAAGACCTCACGACCTTCTTGGCCGGCCACCGTGCCGCCCGAACCCACCGCTACATCACGGCCTTCATCGGCGCGAGCTCCCCCGCCTTGATGGCCACCGCCAGCGCACCGACCTTTGGCAGGACCCGATAGCCGAAGTGGATCGCCGCCTGCACCTTGTTGTGGTAGAAGGCGGCGTCGCTGTCGGCAGCCAGCAGCTCGCTGTAGCCTTCGTCGTCCTCGGCACTCACACCCCGCTCCTCCAAAATCGCTTGTAGCTGACTGCGGGCCACAAAGGCCTGCTCCAGAAGGTAGTGGGCGGCCAGCGTGTTGCCCATCATGTCGAGAAACGGCACCGCGTTGAGTAGCATTACCAGGATCGCATCCGGGCGCTTGCCCAGACCGGCTGTGACCTCACCGATCTCCCCCAGAGCTTTGCCCAGCAGGGCCCCGACCTCTCCCAGCTCGGGATCATCGGTCAGCTTCTTGACCGTCGTCCCAGCCATGCCAAGGAGCTCGCGGACCGCGTCGCCGTCCCGCAACCTCATCTTCCGTCCCGCCAGATCGAGCGCCTGGATGCCGTTCGTCCCCTCGTAGATGGAGGCGATCTTCGCATCGCGCAGGTACTGCTCGGCGGGGTAGTCCTTGGTGTAACCGTAGCCGCCAAACACCTGCAGACACCACTCGGTAACCCGGAACCCCCAATCGGAGGCCCACGCCTTGCAGATGGGAGTCAGCACTTCGACATAGGACTGATATCGATCCTTCTCCTCTCCCTCGGCCACCTGCGCCATGTCGATGTAGTAGGCACTCTGGAGAAGCAGCGCCCGCATCGCCTGCACATAGGCCTCGGAGGTCCAGAGCATCCGCCTCACATCGGGGTGCTCGACGATGGCGACCGGGGGCGCCTCGGGATCCGACATCTCGGACCAGCGCCGGCTCTGCACACGCTCCTTGGCAAAGGCGAGTGCCGCCTGGTGCGCGGCGCCGGCGACGGCTGCCCCCTGCAGGCCCACCTCCAGCCGCGCGGAGTTCATCATCTGGAACATCATCTTCATTCCCTTGTTCTTCTCGCCCAGCAGATAGCCCTCGCAGCTGCCGCTCTGGCCAAACAGAATGGAACATGTGGGAGACCCGTGGATGCCCATCTTGTGCTCGATTCCACCGCAGACGACGTCGTTGGGCTCGCCGGGACTGCCATCGGGGTTCACCCGGATCTTTGGCACCACAAACAGCGACAGACCCCTGGTCCCAGCCGGAGCATCCGGCAGCCGTGCGAGCACGGTGTGGACAACGTTGTCGGTAAGGTCGTGATCCCCGAACGTGATGAAGATCTTCTCCCCGGAGATCAGGTAGCGACCATTCTCCTGCTCGACCGCACTGGTCACCGAAGCTCCCACATCGGAGCCGGCGCTCGGCTCGGTGAGACACATGGTCCCTGTCCACTCACCGGAATAGAGCTTGGCGCAAAAGAGCCCGCGCATCTCGTCGGTGCCAAAATCCTCGATCAGCTCGGCCGCCCCGCGCGTGAGCAGCATCACCAGCGATAGGGAGAGGTTGGCACCCGAAAAGAGCTCGGCGGTCACCGTACCCACGACATGGGGTAGCCCGAGTCCACCAAAGTCGGGGTTGTTTACACAGCCGATCCAACCCCCTTCGGCAAGGGTCTTGTAGCCCGAGCCAAACGGTTCCGGCACCGTGACTCGTCCCTCATCGAGAGTGCAGCCGGTCCGATCCCCCTCCTCGTTGCTGGGCGCCAGCTCCTCCTGGGCGATCTTCAAGGCCTCGGTGACGACCATCTCCACGCTTTCGCGATCCCAATCGGCGAACCGATCGGCTTCCAGCAGCTTCTCGGTGGGCAGCCACTCGAAGAGCTGGAACTGCACGTCCCGAAGATCGACGTTGTAATCCAAGGCTGTGCTCCTTTCCTGAATCGGAGATTCGACGGGGTTCCTACCGGCGGTCGCTGCCGCCTGATCGACACCCCGGATTCTACCTCTTGCATCCGGTTGCCAAATGTGCGAGAAATCACCCATTGCGATCCACGCGCCGTTAGCTCAATGGATAGAGCACTGGACTTCGGATCCAGCGGTTCGGGGTTCGAATCCCTGACGGCGCGCCACCTGCCCTTCACCTAGTACCAGCCACTCTTGCGGTCCGACACTTCGCAGATTGGCAGAAGCAGGGATTCGAACCCCTGGGGTGGGGTATGGGGAGGGGTTTCCCCTCCCCAAGGGCAAAGTCGCTTCGAGCTTCGCGAAGCGGAGCTCGAATCCCTGACGGCGCGCCAAAACCCGGACCCCGAGCTAGTCGAGCGCCGCTGCCACTCGAACCGGAAGCGAGCTGGTGGTCTCCACCGCACCTGAGGCGAGCTTGACTTGGAGATCGTAGATTCCGGGCGGGACACCGTTGGGGGAGACCTGAGCGAGAAGCTGGAGAGCGTCGTCACCGGCCATCTCGCGACCGGCTATCCTCACCTCGACAGTACCCACTGCAGAGCCAGAAGGCTCCCGCAGCTCGGCGGTGGCGGTGACCTGATCGCTGGCCCAGCCGTAGACGATCAGGCATAGCTGGTTGGCAGCGTCAGAGTACAAGGT